>DASQWY010000350.1:0-2696 GCA_035640005.1 Actinomycetes bacterium | reverse complement strand
CCCTTCCCGATGCGGGTGCGCTACGGCCACCGCGACGCCGGTGTTCCCCGCCACTCCAGATGAGCGCGTGGGGGTGGTAGGGCGTCATCGCGGGTGAGTGGGTGTTTGGGGCAGCCCGGTTGGGTTGCCCTTCTTCGTGTGCGACGACAACGTGAGCGCGTCTGGATAGGGGTCGGCCCTCCCGGACGTCTTTTGCCGAGCCGCCGGGAGGGCCACACGCGGTGCTTGGAGGCACCAGTGCTCACGGTAGGCAAGGATGGGGCGGCCGTCGAGCGGCGGCTTGCCCAGGGACGGCTGGCGTGCCCGGGGTGCGGGCAGCGGCTGGGCCCGTGGGGGTATGCGCGGCCGCGGGTGCTGCGCGAGCAGGGCGTGGCGCGGCGGCGGCTGCGGCCGCGCCGGGCGCGGTGCGCCGGATGCGGGCGCACGCACGTGCTGCTGCCGGTCAGCGTGCTGGTGCGGCGGGCGGACGCCGCGGTGGTGATCGGCGCGGCGCTGGTGGTCAAGGCGGCCGGGTGGGGGCACCGGCAGATCGCGGTGTGGCTAGGCCGCCCGGCGTCCACGGTGCGGGGCTGGCTGCGCCGGTTCGCCGTGCAAGCGGAGCCGCTGCGGGCGGCGTTCACCATGCTGCTGTGCGAGCTGGACCCGGACCCTGAGGTGCCCGAGCCGGCTGGATCTGCGGTGGCGGATGCGGTGGTGGCGATCCTGGCCGCGGCCGGGGCAGTGGGGCGCCGCTGGCCTGGCCTTGTGTTCGGGTTGTCGCCGTGGGAGGTGGCCGCCGCCGTGACCGGGGGTCGGCTGCTCGGGCCAGGGAGCGCGGTCGGGGTGCGCAACACCAACTGCCCCTGGTGAGGCCCGGCCCCGGCCAAGCAGCCTTCGACACGACCGATTCCCAGCCGTGTCGAGGAGGCCACAGGTGCCCCACGCCGACGATGAGGAGCGCCGCCGGGCCGAGCGTGCCCGGCGGATGGCGTTGTTCCGCTACGAGCTCATCCAGGACGTCATCGACCCTTCGCTGTCCAGCCGCCAGCGCGGCCGGCTGGTCCGCGAGCTGGCCGAACGCAGCCACCAAGGCCCGTTTGGTGAGCCGGTGCGGGTATCCCGGCAGACCATCGACCGGTGGATCCGCTGGTGGCGTGCCGGTGGGTTCGAAGCGCTGGTGCCGACCCCCGCGCGGGTGAGCGCGCGCACCCCGGCCGAGGTGCTGGCGTTGGCCGCGGCGCTCAAGCGGGAGCACCCGCAGCGCACCGCCGCGCAGGTCGCCAGGATCCTGCGCGCCCAGTCGGGGTGGGCGCCATCGGACCGCACCCTGCAGCGCCACTTCGTGCGCCTGGAGCTTGCCCGCACGGTCCAGGCCGACCCGGTGGTGTTCGGCAGGTTCGAAGCCGACCGGCCCAACGAGCTGTGGACCGGCGATGCGTTGCACGGCCCGCCCGTCGCCGGCCGCAAGACCATCCTGTTCTGCTTCATCGACGACCACTCCAGGGCGGTGATGGGCGCCCGGTTCGGCTACCACGAAGACACCGTGCGGCTGGCGGCCGCATTGCGGCCCGCGCTGGCCGCCCGTGGCGTGCCCGAGCAGGTCTACGTGGACAACGGGTCGCCGTTTGTGGACTCCTGGCTGCTGCGGGCCTGCGCGGTGCTTGGCATCAGGCTGGTGCACTCCACCCCGGGCAGACCCCAAGGACGCGGCAAGATTGAGCGATTCTTCCGCACCGTGCGGGAGCAGTTCCTGGTCGAGTTGGACGACCAAGCCGCCGAGCGGGTCGCTGATCTGGCCGAGCTGAACCGCCTGCTGGCCGCCTGGGTGGAGACCGACTACCACCCACGGGTCCACTCCGAAACCGGCGCGTCGCCACTCAGGCGCTGGCGGGAAGGCCTCCCTGACCCGCTGCCCCGCCCCACCCCCGCCCAGCTGCGCGAGGCGTTCTTGTGGGCCGAGCACCGCACCGTCACCACCAGCGCCACGGTCTCGCTGCACGGAAACACCTACCAGGTCGACCCGCTGCTTTGCGGCCGCAAGGTCGAGCTGGTCTTCGACCCCTTCGACCTCACCGACATCCAGGTCCGCCACCAGCAGCGCTCGTTCGGCACCGCGGTCGCGTTCCGGATCGGCCGTCACGCCCACCCCAAGGCCCGCCCCGAACAACCCGACACCAGACCCCCACCACCAACCGGCATCGACTACCTGCGTCTGCTCCAGGCCGCCCACCAGCAGCAGCTGGCCACACGGATCAACTACGCCGCCCTGGCCCACGATGTCGATGCCGACGGCCACCACCACCCCCAGCCAGGCCCGGCCGACTGGCACGACCCCGGCGGACCAGCCCAGCCGGCCCCCGACGGCCAGATCCCCGGCCAGCTCACCCTCACCCACCACGACCACACCGACCCCGACCCTGACCAGGAGCGGTCATGATCGAGCGTCTCCAAGCCACCTACGGGTTCACCCGCATGCCGTTCGGCCGCGAGCTTGCCCCCCAGATGCTGCACCGCCACACCGCCCACGCCGAAGCGGTCGCCCGCCTCACCTGGTGCGTCGACCAGCACGCCCTCGGCGTGCTCACCGGCGAGGTCGGCGTCGGCAAGACCGTCGCCGCCCGCGCCGCCCTGGCAGCCCTGGACCCAGCCCGACACACCGTGACCTACATCGGCAACCCCACCATCGGCGTCCGCGGCATCCACCACGCCATCGTCGC
>DASQWY010000349.1:0-2881 GCA_035640005.1 Actinomycetes bacterium | reverse complement strand
CGGCGTTGCGCGTGGTCGGCGAGGAACTGGAGGCCTGGCGGCGCTCCAGCGGCCTGTGGGACCCGGCCGGCGACCGCCGCTGCACGCTCGCGCGGGTGCTCGGCGGGCTCGCCGGGCTCGCCGGGCTCGCCGGCCTGGCGGCCGCCGCGGCGGGCGGCCTGCTCGCCAACCGCTGGCACACGGCCTGGCTGGCGCTGGTGGCCGCCGGCGCGCTGCTGGCCGGCGCGGGCCTGGCCGCGCTGGTGCGTGCCTGGGAGCTGCGCGTCCGCACCCCGGCCGGCTCCGGCCTGTGGCTGCGGGTCGAGTCGTTCCGGCGGTTCCTGGCCGCCTCCGAGGCCCACCACGCCGAGGAGGCGGCCAAGCGGGGGGTGCTGCGCCAGTACACCGCCTGGGCGGTCTCGGTCGGCGAGATCGGCCGCTGGTCGCGGGCGGTGGCCGCCTCCGGGGCGGCGCTGGACGAGGCCGGCGCCCGCTACTCGAACGTCGCCCTGTGGCTGCCGGCGGTGGCCGCCTCCACCGCCACCGCGCCGAGCTCCAGCGGCAGCGGCGGCGGGGGTGGCGGGGTCGGTGGCGGCGCCGGCGGCGGCGGTGGCGGGTCGTGGTGAGCCGCGCACGGCCGGGATGGTCTACTTGGCAGGCGGGGTCCCCCACCGAGAGGAGACGGGCGATGGTCACGGTAGGGCTACTGGTGCTCCTGGAGGCCAAGCCGGGCAAGGAGGCGGAGGTGGCGAGCTTCCTGGCGGGAGCGCTGCCGCTGGTGGAGGCGGAGCCGGCCACGACCGCCTGGTTCGCGATCCGCCTGGGGCCGACGCAGTTCGGCATCTTCGACGTCTTCCCCGACGAGGACGGCCGCCAGGCCCACCTCGCCGGCCGGGTCGCCGAGGCGCTGATGGCGCAGGCCGCCGAGCTGTTCGCGCAGCCGCCGGCGATCCAGCAGGCCGACGTGCTCGCCAGCAAGCTCCCCGGTTAGCGCGCGGCCGGCTGGCCCTCCAGCGCCCGCACCAGCAGGCGCCGCAGGGTCGCGCGCTCCTCGGGGCTGAGCGCGGCCAGCACCTCGTCCTCGACGCGCTCCATGCCCCGCTCGGCGCGCTCCAGCGCCCGGCGGCCGGCCGGCAGCACCTGGACGATGTGGCGCCGCCGGTCCGCGGGGTCGCGGCGGCGCTCGGCCAGGCCGTCGGCCTCCAGCTCGTTCAGCAGCAGCACCAGGTTGTTGGCGTCCATGCCGAGCTGCTCGCCGAGCTCCTGCTGCGGCATGCCCTCGTGGTCGTGGTCGCGCAGGTTGACCAGGGCCACGTACTCCTTGACGCGCATGCCGAGCACCTTCTCGGTGCTGCGGCGGTGCAGCACGCGCGTCAGGCGCATCAGCAGCACCATCGATCCCGGAGCGGTCGCCTCGTCCATTTCGCTCCATCATAGCACCGTTGCGGATCATCAATATACTATGTATGATCATTGTAGATCTACAATCACTGCTATGGGGAGCCTGCATGACCCTCGCCGGCGAGCGGCGGCGCTGGATCGCGCTCGTGGTCGTCTGCCTCGGCCAGCTGATGATGGTGCTGGACGTGACGATCGTGAACGTGGCCCTGCCGTCCATCCAGCACGACCTGCGCTTCACCCAGGCCAGCCTCACCTGGGTGGTCAACGCCTACCTGATCACCTTCGGCAGCTTCCTGCTGCTGGCCGGCCGCCTCGGCGACCTGCTCGGCCGCAAGAAGGTGTTCCTCGGCGGGCTGGCCACCTTCACCGCCGCCTCGGTGCTGTGCGGGCTGGCCCAGGACCAGGCGGTGCTGGTCGCCGCCCGCTTCCTGCAGGGGATCGGCGGCGCCGCCTCCTCGGCGGTGATCGTCGCCCTGCTGGTCACCGGGTTCCCGCGCCCGGACGAGCGGGCAACGGCGATGAGCGTCTACACCTTCGTGGTCTCCGGCGGCGGCTCGATCGGCCTGCTGGCCGGCGGGCTGCTCACCGAGTCGATCAACTGGCACTGGATCTTCTTCATCAACCTGCCGATCGGCCTGCTGACCCTGCTGCTCGGCGCCGCCCTGGTCGAGGAGAACCAGGGCATCGGCATCGGCCAGGGCATCGACCTGCTCGGCTCGGCGCTGGTCACGGTCGCGATGATGGCCGGGGTCTACGCGATCGTCACCGCCACCGACCGCGGCTGGGGCTCGGCGCACACCCTCGGCTTCGGCGCCACCGCGGTCGGCCTGCTGGCGGCCTTCCTGGCGCTGGAGGCGCGGCTGGCCAACCCGATCCTGCCGCTGCGCATCCTGCGGCTGCGCGGGCTCACCACCTCCAGCGCGGTGCGGGCGCTGCTGGCGACCGGCATGTTCTCGTCGTTCTTCCTCGGCGCGCTGTACCTGGAGCACGTCCTCGGCTACGGCGCCATCGGTACCGGCCTGGCCTTCCTGCCGCTGACGCTGGCGGTCGGCCTGCTGTCGACCGGGATCACCGCCCGCCTGGTGCGCCGCTACGGCCCCAAGCGCACGCTTGTCCCCGGGCTGCTGGCGATCGTGGCCGGGCTGGCGCTGCTGGCCCGCGCCGGCGAGCACGCCGGCTACTTCCCCGGCCTGTTCGCCGCCTTCGCCCTCATCGGCCTGGGCGCCGGCAGCTCGTTCATGCCGCTGCTGGCGATGGCCATGGCCGAGGTGCCGATGGCCGACGCCGGCCTCGCCTCGGCGATCGCCAACGTCTCCCTGCAGGTGTCGGCCGCCATCGGCCTGGCCGCCCTCGGCACCATCTCCACCGACCACACCCGGGCGCTGGCCGCCCAGGGCCGCTCCCTGGCCGGCGCGCTCACCGGCGGCTACCACCTGGCGTTCGCGCTGGCGGCGGCGTGCGTGGCGGCGGGCGCGCTGGCGGCCGTCGGCCTGCTGCGCTC
>DASQWY010000348.1:0-18691 GCA_035640005.1 Actinomycetes bacterium | reverse complement strand
GTCGACCGGCTACGGGCGCGCCTACCGCGACCGCCTGCGCGGCCAGTGGGGCATCGTCGACGTCGAGGACTGCGTCGCCGCCGCCCGCTACCTGGTCGACCAGGGCGAGGTCGACGGCGAGCGGCTGGCCATCCGCGGCGGCAGCGCCGGCGGCTACACCACCCTGTGCGTGCTCACCTTCCACGACGAGTTCGCCGCCGGCGCCAGCTACTTCGGGGTCGCCGACGCCGCCGCGCTCGCCCGCGACACCCACAAGTTCGAGTCCCGCTACCTGGACGGCCTGATCGGCCCGTGGCCGCAGGCCGCCGACGTCTACCGGGAGCGCTCGCCGATTCACTTCACCGAGCGGCTGTCGTGCCCGGTCATCCTGTTCCAGGGGCTGGAGGACGAGGTGGTGCCGCCCGCGCAGGCCGAGACCATGGCCGCCGCCCTGCACGCCAAGGGCATCCCCTATGCCTACCTGCCGTTCCCGGGCGAGCAGCACGGCTTCCGGCGGGCCGAGCACATCCAGCGGGCGCTGGAGGCCGAGCTGTACTTCTACGGCCGCGTGTTCGGCTTCACCCCCGCCGACCAGCTTGAACCGGTGCCGATCGAGAACCTGTAGGCACCCGTCGCTATACTCGAACCCTTCCGGCCTTCGCAGTCGGCCGGCCAATCGACGTCCCAGACGGAGGGACTGTAGGAGAGCGTGCCGCAACAGACGCAGACCCAGGTCAAGGTGCTGGTCCCCGGGAGCCACTCGATGGTCAGCCTGCTGGGCACCCGGGACGAGCTGCTCAAGCTGATCGAGGCGGCCTTCGAGAGCTCGGTGTTCGTCCGCGGCAACGAGATCACCATCACCGGCGAGCAGCGCGACGCCGAGCGGGTGGCGCGGCTGTTCGAGGAGCTGATCAGCCTGCTCGACCGGGGCGACCTGCTCACCGCCGACACCGTCGGCCGCTCGATCGACATGCTGCGCGCCGGCGAGCCGGTCAGTCCGTCGGCGGTGTTCAGCGACGCGGTGCTGACCGCCAGGGGCCGCTCGATCAAGCCCAAGACGGTCGGCCAGAAGAAGTACGTCGACGCCATCCGCAACCACACGGTGGTGTTCGGCATCGGCCCGGCCGGCACCGGCAAGACCTACCTGGCCATGGCCGTGGCGGTCCAGGCGCTGATCGCCAAGGAGGTCAACCGCCTGATCCTGACCCGGCCGGCGGTGGAGGCGGGGGAGCGGCTCGGCTTCCTGCCCGGCACCCTCTCCGAGAAGATCGACCCGTACCTGCGCCCCCTGTACGACGCCCTCTACGAGATGATGGACGCCGAGCAGATCCGCCGCCTGATGGACCGCGGCACCATCGAGGTCGCCCCCCTCGCCTACATGCGGGGGAGGAGTCAACCGTACTCGAGCATGGTCCTGACCCCGTCCGGGTTCCGCCCGATCGGCAGCCTTTCGGTTGGCGACCTCGTGATCGGCTCCGATGGGTTCCCCACGCCGGTGCTCGGCATCTACCCGCAGGGCCGCAAGCAGGTCTTCCGCGTCAGGACGCAGGACGGCGCGTCGACCCTGTGCTGCGCCGAGCACCTGTGGGCGGTCACCACCCGCGCGGACCGGCGGCGCGGGCTGCCCCCACGGGTCGTCGAGACCCAGGAGATGCTCGGCCGCCTCCGCGCGGCGCACGCCCACCGCTTCGAGCTGCCGCTGGTCTCGCGGCCGGTCGAGCTCCAGCCCCAGGCCGTCCCGATGGATCCGTACGCGCTCGGGCTGCTGCTCGGCGACGGCTGCCTGACCACGTCGACGACCACGTCGTTCTCGACCAGTGATCCGGAGCTGGCGGTCGCCTTGGAGACCGCCCTCGACGGCATCGAGCTGCGCCGCAAGGGGAAAGTCGACTACGTACTCCGGCACTCCGCCGGGCACCGCGGGGGCGTGATCGTGGCGAACCCGGTGACGGCTGTGCTCCGCGACCTCGGGCTGGCCGGCACGACCTCCAGCACGAAGTTCGTCCCCGAGCGCTACCTGCGCAACTCCTCCGAGGTCCGGCTGGCCGTGCTCCAGGGGCTGCTGGACACCGACGGGGGGCCCGTCACCCAGCGCGCACGGACCTGCCGCGTCCAGTACGGGACCTGCTCGGAGCGCCTGCGGGACGACGTGGTGTTCCTGGTCCGGTCCCTGGGCGGCGTCGCCTACTGGCGGACCCGCCCCGCCGCCGGGCGGACCCCCGGACGCGCCGGGGGGCGCGACGTCCACCACCGCTCGGACGCGTTCGTCCTGGACATCCGCCTGCCCATTGGCGTCGAGCCGTTCCGGCTGGCCCGCAAGCGGGAGGTCTACCGGGCGTCCGGCGGCGGCCGCCCGATGCGCTTCGTCGACAGCATCGAGCCCGCGGGCGAGCAGGAGACGCTCTGCATCCAGGTCGCGGCGGCCGACTCGCTGTACGTGACCGACGACTTCCTGGTCACCCACAACACCCTGAACGACGCGTTGATTGTCCTGGACGAGGCGCAGAACACCACGCCCGAGCAGATGAAGATGTTCCTGACCCGGCTCGGGTTCAACTCCAAGGCGGTCGTCACCGGCGACATCACCCAGATCGACCTGCCGGCCGGCCAGCACTCCGGGCTGAACGTGGTCCGGGAGATCCTCACCGGCATCGGCGGCCTGTCGTTTGTCTACCTTTCCAGCCGCGACGTGGTCAGGCACCGGATCGTGCAGGACATCGTCGAGGCCTACCGCCGCTACGACGAGGCCAGGTCGTAGTGGGCGGCCCGGAGCCTCCGAGTCCCCACCGACCCCGCCGCCGGAGGGCGCGCCGGTGAGCGTCTTCCTCGCCAACGAGCAGGCCGAGCACCCCGTCGACGAGCAGGGCCTCACCCGGCTCGCCCGGCTGGTGATGGACGCCGAGGGGGTGGAGGAGTCCGAGCTGTCGCTGCTGCTGGTCGACCGGGAGGTGATGGCCGAGCTGAACGGCCGCTACCTGGGCGAGCGGCGCCCCACCGACGTGCTCGCCTTCCCGATCGACGGGCCCTCGCCGGCCTCCGGCCCGCCCGGCGGGCCGGTCGGGCCGCGCGGCTCCGCCGCCGTGCCCGCCGACGAGGACGAGGACGCCGACCCGGCCGAGGAGGACGACGACGAGCCGTGGCTGCTGGGCGACGTGGTGCTGTGCCCCGGCTACGCCGCCGAGCAGGCCCGCCAGGCCGGGCAGGGCCTGGCCGCCGAGCTGGAGCTGCTCACCGTGCACGGCATCCTGCACCTGTGCGGCTTCGACCACGCCGAACCCGAGGACGAGCAGGCGATGACCGCCCGCACCGGCGAGCTGCTGGCCGCCTGGCGGCAGGGGGCCAGGGCATGACCGGCGCCGACATCTGGACCCTGGTGGCGGTCGCGGCCCTGACGGTGGTGGCCGCGTTCCTGGCCGGCTCGGAGACGGCGGTGACCCGCATGAGCCGCGTCCGCGCCATCCACCTGGAGGAGGAGCGACGCCGCGGGGCCAGGCAGCTGCGCCAGCTGATCGAGGAGCCCGCCCGCACCCTCAGCCTGATCCTGCTGCTGGTGCTGGTGGTGCAGTTCACCGCCACCGCCCTGTTCACCTCGGTGATGGAGCGGCTGCTGCCCGGCGGGCTGGGCGTGGCCATCGCCGCCGCCAGCATGACCCTGATCACCTTCATCTTCGCCGAGGTCGCACCCAAGACCTTCGCGGTGCAGCACACCGACCAGGCCGCGCTCGGCATCGCCCCGTTCGTCTACCTGATCACCCGGCTGCCGGTGCTGGGGCCGCTGACCCGGCTGCTGATCGCGCTCGGCAACGTGGTCACCCCCGGCAAGGGCCTGAAGAGCGGCCCGTTCGTCAGCGAGGACGAGATCAAGGCGCTGGTCGACGAGGCCGAGCGGGACGAGGTCATCGAGGAAGAAGAGCGGGAGATGATCCACTCGATCTTCGAGTTCGGCGACACCATCCTGCGCGAGGTGATGGTGCCCCGGCCGGACATGGTGGCCGTGCCGGTCAGCACCTCCTTGCAGGACGTGCTCGAGCTGATCCTGCGCACCGGCTTCTCCCGCATCCCCGTCTACCAGGGCGACATCGACGACGTGGTCGGCCTGGCCTACGCCAAGGACGTCCTGCGCCGCCTCCACGACGGCCAGGCCGGGGTGCCGCTGCCCGACATCCTGCGGCCGGCGCCGGTTATGCCCGAGTCGATGAAGGCGGCCGAGTGCCTGCGCGAGATGCGCCGGCGCAAGAGCCACATGGTGGTGGTGATCGACGAGTACGGCGGCACGGCCGGGCTGGTGACCATCGAGGACCTGCTGGAGGAGATCGTCGGCGAGATCGCCGACGAGTACGACCGGGAGGAGCCGAACATCGAGCCGCTGCCCGACGGCGACTACCGGGTCAACGCCCGGCTCGGCATCGACGAGGTCAACGAGCTGCTCGACGTCGAGCTGCCCTCCACCGAGTGGGACTCGATCGGCGGGCTGCTGTTCAACGTCGTCGGTGGCGTGCCACGGGAGGGCCAGGAGGTCGACTTCCAGGGCCTGCGGCTGCGAGCCGAGCGGGTCCAGGGCCGCCGCATCGGCCGGGTGCGCATCCACCGGCTCGGCACCACCGACGCCGCCGCCGACGCCGCCGCCGAGGCCCGCCGACCGTGACCCGACCCCCGGCCGGGGAGCTGGTCGCCGCCGCCCGGGCCGCCCGCGAGCGCGCCTACGCCCCCTACTCCGGCTTCCGGGTCGGCGCCGCGCTGCTCACCGAGGCCGGCGACGTGATCACCGCCGGTAACGTCGAGAACGCCTCCTACGGGCTGGCGATGTGCGCCGAACGCTCGGCGCTGTTCGCCGCCGTCGCCGCCGGCGCCCGCTCCTTCGTGGCGATCGCGGTCGCCGGCAACGGCGACGAGCCGGTGACACCGTGCGGCGCCTGCCGGCAGGTGCTCCGCGAGTTCCCCAGGGGCGAGGCGCTGGAGGTGCACTGCGCCGGCGAACGCGGCGACCGGCTGCTGTCCACCACCCTGGGCGCCCTGCTGCCCGACAGCTTCGGCCCTGAGGCGCTCGGCGCGCGCCAGTGAAATCCGGCCTGGTCGCCCTCGTCGGCCGCCCCAACGTCGGCAAGTCGACCCTGCTCAACGGCCTGCTCGGCCGCAAGCTCGCGATCATGTCGGACAAGCCGCAGACGACCCGTTCGGTGGTCCGCGGCGTGCTGCACCGGCCGGAGGGCCAGGCGGTCCTGGTGGACACCCCCGGCCTGCACAAGCCGCGCACCCTGCTCGGCCAGCGCCTCAACGACCTGGTCCGCGGCACCCTCGCCGAGGTCGACCTGGTGCTGCTGCTGGTCGACGCGGCCGCCGGCGTCGGCGGCGGCGACCGCTTCCTCGCCGCCGAGGTCGAACGGGCCCGCACGCCCACCCTGTGCGTGGTCAACAAGCTGGACGCCGTCACCCGCGCAAAGCTCGCCGCCACCCTGCAGGCCGCCGCCGAGCTCGGCGACTGGGCCGAGGTCGTGCCCGTCTCCGCCCGCACCGGCGAGCAGCTGGACCTGCTCGCCTCCCTGGTCCTCGCCCACCTGCCCGAGGGCCGGCCCCTCTACCCCGACGACCAGGTCACCGACCAGCCCGAGGAGCACCTGGTCGCCGAGATGATCCGCGAGAAGGCGCTCGCCCTGGTCCGCGACGAGCTGCCCCACTCGGTCGCCGTGCTGGTCGACGAGCTCGGGCCCGACCCGGAGCGTGAGGACCTGCTGGTCGTGCGCGCCACCCTGTTCGTGGAGCGGGCCAGCCAGAAGCCGATCGTGCTGGGCCGGCGCGGCACCGTGCTGCGCGAGATCGGCACCCGCGCCCGCACCGAGCTGGAGGCGCTCTTCGGCAGCCACGTCTACCTCGACCTGCACGTCAAGGTCGCCAAGGAGTGGCAGCGCGACCCCAGGCAGCTGGCCCGCCTCGGCTTCTGACGGCGCGGCGACCCGGCGCTTCCGCCGGCGGCGGAACCGCCCCCCGGCCGCGCCGGCCCGCGGTAGGCTGGCCCGCCACCGACCCGGAGGCGACCCATGCGCGTGATGGTGCTCGGCGGCACCCGCTTCATCGGCGCGGCGATCGTCGAGGAGCTGGACCGGCACGGCCACGAGCTGCTGATCGTCCACCGCGGCGAGCACGAACCCGGCGACCTGCCCGCCGCCGACCACCTCCACTGCGACCGGCGCGACCTGCCCCACCTGCGCGCCGCGATCGCCGACTTCCACCCCGAGGCGCTGCTGGACACCTGCGCCTCCGACGCCGCCGACGCCGAGACCGCCCTGGCCGCCGTCGACGGCGACCCGCGCCTGCTGGTGCTGTCCAGCATGGACGTCTACCGCGCCTGGGGCTCGCTGCTGGACCGGGCCGAGACCGACCCGCTGCCGATCGACGAGACCGCCCCGGTCCGCCAGCGCCGCTTCCCCTACCGCGGCCGCGAGCACGCGCCCCCCGGCGCCGACACCTACGAGAAGCTCGACGTCGAGGCCCCCTACCTGGCCAGGGCCGCCACCGTGTGCCGCCTGCCCGCCGTCTACGGCGAACGCGACTACCAGCGGCGCGAGGAGCCGATCCTGCGCCGGGTGCGCGCCGGCCGGGACCGCATCCCCGCCGGCGCCGGCACCTGGCTGTGGACCCGCGGCTACGTCGCCGATGTCGCCAGCGGGGTCCGGCTCGCCCTCGAATCCGACGCCGCCGTCGCCGAGGTCCTCAACCTCGGCGAGACCCGCACCTGGTCGATGGGCCTGTGGGCGCGGCACGTGCTGGAGGCTGCCGGCTCCGCCGCCACCCTGGTCCGCGTCCCCGACGAGCTGCTCCCCGACGACCTCCGCCTGCTCGGCACCCTCCCGCAGCACCTGCTGGTCGATTCGAGCAAGGCCCGCAATCTCCTGGGGTGGGAGCCGACCGACCCGCACGAAGCCCTGCACCGGTCGGTGGCCTGGCACCTGGCCCACCCGCCGGACGACGCCTCCGGCGACTTCGGCGCCGACGACGGGGCCTTGGCCGCGGCGGTCTGATCGGCCGCAGGGCGCGGATTGGCCCGTCTCAGCGTCGTCGTAAGATCCGGGCGCCATGGCCACCATCGTCTACATCGACGGTTTCAATCTTTACTACGGAGCCCTCAAGGGCACTCCGCACAAGTGGCTGGACGTCGATGCCCTGTCCCATCGCCTTCTGCCCCACGATCAGATCGTGGCGATTCGCTACTTCACGGCGCTGGTGGCCGGCCGGCCAGACGACCCGCAGCAGCCGCAGCGCCAGCAGGCCTATCTGCGTGCGTTGCGAACCATCCCGGTCGTCACGATCCACCTGGGCCACTACCTGACGCATCCTGTGCGCATGCCCCTTGCCAACCCACTACCGATCGGGCCCCGAACCGTGGCCGTGATCAGGACTGAGGAGAAGGGTTCCGACGTCAACCTCGCGACCGACCTGCTCCTGGACGCTTTCCAGAGCCGCTGCGACACGGCCGTGGTCATCTCGAACGACTCCGATGCGCCCTTCGATCCTGGCCAGCTGCCAGTTGCCTCCCGTGCTCAAGGACGGCCGCGGCGAGATCCGCAAGCCGGCATCGTGGTAGGGCTCCAGCCACCCGGGAACGCAGAGACCCACCCCGGTGGGGGTGGGTCTCGCACTCGGCCGCCGAAGCGACCGAGGGGATACTCCGACAGTATCGTCAACGCCTCGCTGGAGCACAACCATTCGCGCCCCTGGCCGCGGTCAGGCGCGCCGGAACGGGTAGACGGGGTCGCCGACGCCGTCGATGCCGACGCTGGAGACCACGCAGGGGTGGAAGACGTAGCTGCTGGCCATCGGCAGGTCGAACTGGTCCATGTCGGCGTGGGAGTAGAAGCGGGCCTCGCCGCCCGCCTCGACGTAGCCGAGCAGCCCGTTCTGCCACAGCACCGACGGCAGGCTGGTGCTGCCGTCGAACTTGCCGTCGGCCTGCATGCCGACCAGCTCCAGCTCCTCCCGGGAGAAGCGGTCCCGGCCGACCTCCCTGATGATGTCGCGGACCTGCTGGTCGATGCCGGTGAGGTACTCGGCGGTGCTGGTGTAGATCTCGGAGTACTCGTTGCGGGCGGCGTCCCTGGGCATGGTGTCGGCGGCGACCTGGTTGCTGCTCTGGGCGAGCTGGGAGTCCCCGAACCGCTTGGAGGCGCGGGCGACGACCCGCCGCAGGTCCGCCTGGGGCAGCTCGGCGCGGCCGGCCGCCTTGTGGCGGACGATCTCCGCGCACAGCGAGTTGCCGAGCGAGACGACGTCCCGCGGGATCAGGCGGGTGTGCCGCAGCAGGTAGTCGGTGACCCGCTCGTGCACGCCGCGGGCCTGGTTGTGGACGACCGGGGTGCCGAGCCAGGCCTCGACCGGGTGGGCGAAGCCGTCCGCCGCCATGTAGTAGGAGCGGTCGAGCCGGCGCAGCTTCTCCAGCAGCAGGTACTCGATCGCCTCCTTGTCCCAGGCGAGGATGCGGATGTGCGGCTCGTCGTAGTAGCGGGGGGCGTGCTCGGAGCGGTAGACGGCCGACATGACGATGTCGCGGATGGAGGCGACGATGTGCAGGCGGCCGCCGAGCCTCGGGTCCCGGAGGAACCGCATCACCTGGTGGAACAGGCCCATCTGGCAGCGCAGCCAGTACATCGGCGCGTGGCTGAACTCCTCGTCGACCGCGTCGAGGTAGAAGAAGATCGGCGGGCAGGTCCGCAGGGTCTCGCCGAGGACGTCCTCCAGGTCGTCCCAGGCGGGGTCCTCGACGTAGGCGGTCAGCTGGTGGGCGTTGTTGTGGCCGTTGATGATCGCGCGCAGCTCCGCGTAGATCGACCTGGGCCGGCGGAACTCGCCCAGCAGGTGGCCGTAGTCCTCCCTGATGGCCTCCGCCTGCTCCAGCGACAGGTGCGGCCGCAGCTCCTCGTGGGCGAGCAGGTGGGTGGCCAGCGAGCTCAAGATCGCCCGGTTCCACATGCGCATCCACTTCTCGGTGAGGAACCGCTCCGGGAACCACAGGCAGGCCTTGACGACGGCCTCCGTCGACGGCGGGTCCTGCTCGGGCTGGTCGGTGTAGACCGACTCCTGGTGCGCCTGGAAGGTGCGGAGGCGTCGCAGGTAGACGGTCTTCCCGGCGCCGAGCCGGCCGACGATCACGCGGGCGGTGGCGTCGCTGGGCGGGCTCGCGAGCGCGCCGAACGCCGGGTTGCCGTGGAAGTCGACGTAGTCGCTCAGGACGTTCTCGATCGGCGCCCTGGACCCGTCGGGGTTGCCGAACGGGCCCGCCCGGTCCGGCGACCGTTCCGTCCCGAGGTTGTGGTTGTCGTCGACGCCAGCGGACATGCGGCCTCCACCTCCTAGGACGGCGAGCCGGGAGCCAGGAACAGGCACTGGGCGACCCGCCACGCCTCGCGCAGCTTGGCGGCGCGGTCGGCGGGCAGCCGCGCCAGGGCGGCCTGCTCGGCCGGCTGGTGGAACAGCTGCTCGACGGTGAAGCCGGCCGCCGACGCCGGGCTCCGTAGGCCGTCCTCGGTGATGACCCACTCGTCGTTCGGCATCTCGATGACCGGTCGCAGCCCGGGCGTGGCCGCCGACGGCGGTCGGGTGCGGGCCTCCACGGCCACCCGCAGCAGGGTGGTGAGCTGCTGCAGCGCGCCGGCGGGATCGAACCGCTCGTCGCCGGGGTAGCGGTTGAGCTTCTGCAGCTCGGGGGCGATGGAGGCGGCCCACGCGCCGGCGCCGGTGCCGGCGGGCCAGGGCACCGGCCGCTGCCCGCGGATGGCGATGGGGGCCTCGGTGGCGTCGTGCGGCAGGGTGCCGTCCTCCTCCTCGATGCCGACCTCCAGCACCGGGAGGCTGCCGTTGGCGTGCGAGGTCGACAGCGGGAACCGCAGCCGGAAGCTGGTGCCTGGCAGCCGCACGCGGACGCCCCGCTCGGAGGCGGCGCCGAGCTCCCGCGCCCGGTCCAGCAGCTCGACGACGCTCTGGAAGGTCGGTGCCTCCTCGAACCTCCGGAAGGCGTCCTCGTCGCCGCGCCGCCGCTCCCGCACGGTCTCGACGGCGACCTGCCGCAGGTCGTCCAGGCTGGCGGTGGTCTGCTGCCGGATCGCCTCCAGCTCGTGCGACAGGTGCTCGACCGAGGTGCGGGTGTGCTGCTCCTGCTGGCGGACCTCGCGGATGCCCCGTTCCAGCAGCGACTGCGCCCAGTACAGCGGGCCGAACAGCACCAGCGCCACGCCGATCTCCAGCCACACCTGCGGGGCGTACCTGCCACGGACCAGCGAGCCGACGTAGATCAGGCAGGCGCCGACGGCGACCGTGACCGCCGGGATCGCCAAGCTTCGTCTGCGCCTCATCGGAACCCGCCGCGAGGGTGTGATACGGCCCCCATCGGCCGATCGTTACATCCCGCGGCAACCGGCGTAAAGGGCGGCGGCGGCGGGGCCCCTCGCGGGACTCACCCGCTCGCGAGCTCCACCGCGCCGAAGCCCAGCCACGAGGCCAGGTCCTCGAGCTCGGCGTGCACGGCCTTGTTCATCGCCCGGGTGAACCGGACGTCCTCGTGGATCGCCTGCACCCGCAGCCTGGAGGCCCTCCGGTCGGCGATGGCGTCCACCTTGCCGACGAGCCGGTCGTTGTGGAGGACCGGCAGCGCGAAGTAGCCCCAGCGTCGCTGCTGGGCCGGCTTGTACATCTCCAGGTAGTACTCGAAGTCGAACAGGTCCCGCGCGCGGACCCGGTCGTGGACCAGCCGGTCGAACGGCGACAGCAGCGCCGTGCGACCCTCGAAGTCCTGGCCGACCGCGGTCGGGTCCACCACCCAGCCGCCCGAGGTCCCCTCGACCTCGGCCGGCTCCCCCTCGACCTGCTCCACGTACCGCTCCCCGCCGGCGCCGACCACCTCGGGCCGGGCGATGCCCAGCGCGCGCAGCCGGCGCGCCGCCAGCACCCGGCGGGCCTCGGCCAACGGGACGACCTCGGCCACGGGCGGGTAGACGCGCTCCGCGAGGTCCCACAGCCGCTGCCGGCCCGCGCGGCCGGCGACCGCCACCTCGCCGCGCGCGTTGAGGAACTCCAGCATCTGGGTGACGTTGCGGTTGCCGGTCCAGCCGCTCGACTCCCACGGCACCACGCTGGTGTCGGGGATCTCGCGCGACATCAGCGGTCCGGAGCTGCGCAGCCGGTCCAGCACGTCCCTACGGAAGGCGTCGTTCTCCCGCAGCCATCGCTGGGCACGCGGCCCGGGTGGCGGCCAGCGCCGCTTCTCCTCGTCCGCGAACGGCCAGGCGGCCATCTCGGCGAGGTGGAGCCCGAGGTCGGCCATGGGGCGGACGTAGGCGCGCACCTCGTACAGGGACCGGTCCTCCTCCAGCGCCCGGGTCAGCTGCGCCGGCTGGTAGGCGTCCCCCAGCCGTGTCCACGCGACCAGGTCGGCGCTTGGCGCGATCGCCGCCGTCGGATCCAGCTGGAGGAAGGTCAGGTGGCTGACGACCTCGAGCAGGTCGGCCGGCCGCCGCGCGTCCAGCAGCTGGGCGCGGATGGCGATGCGCCGGGCCTGGGCCTTGGGCAACCGGTGGGCGGGCACGAGCAGGAGGGTACATGCTGCATATGACGACCGGACCCCTCCCCGAGCGGGTCGTGCTGGTCGGGTGCGCCGGCGCCGGCAAGACCACCCTGGCCCGTGCGCTCGCCGCGCGGCTGGGCGCCCGGCACATCGAGCGTGACGCGTTGGGCGACGACGAATCCCCCGGCTTCGCCGGTCGGGTCGTGGCCGCGGTCGCCGCCGCGGACCAGCGGTGGGTGTTCGATGGGGCGCCGTACAACGCCGAGGCGCACGTCTACCCGCACGCCGACACGGTGGTCGCGCTGGACTACCCGCTTCGGGTGGTGCTGCGCCGGGTCCTCGGCCGCTCGCTGCGGCTCTGGCTGGCCCCCGGCGCCGCCGGCACGCACGGCTCGGTGCCGCCGTGGCGCTGGTGGACGCCCACCCATCCGGTGCGCTGGGCGGTGGAGACGCACGCCGCCCGCCACGCCGAGATCGCCGAGCTGCTCACCCGGCCCGAGCTCGCCCACGCCCGCCGGCTGCGGTTCACCGCACCCCGGCAGGTCGCCGCCTGGCTGGACCGGCTCGGTGGCTGACCAGGGAGCGCCGGCTCAGCCGCTAGGTGGCTGAGGGTGGCGGTGGTGGGCGGCGAGCTCGAGCTGCTCGCCGGGCCGGTGGTGGTAGGGGCGGGGGTGTCGGACACCGGCGGTGGCAGCTTGCCGCCACTCTCGCAGCATGCCCGTCCCTTCGTGGCCCGACCACACCCCGCTCACTTTCGGCGTGGAAGTCGCCAGCAACGACGCGTTCGGGCATGATGCCGCGATGATGCTGCCGACGGCGTTCACCGAGCTGGTGGGGTGCGAGGTCCCGATCCAGCTCGCCCCCATGGGCGGGATCGTGACACCCGAGCTGGTGGCGGCGGTGACCGGGGCGGGCGGCATGGCAATGACCTCCATGCCGATGGCGCCCGCATCCGTCGTGGCCGGCGCCCTCGACGGCATGGCCGCCGTCGCCGCCGGGCCCCTCGGCTTCAACCTGCTCATGCCGTTCCTGGATGTCGAGGTGGTCGACGCGGCGGCGACCCATTGTCTCTACGTCGACTTCTACCACGGACCGGTGGACCCGTCGCTGGTCGGGCGTGTCCACGACGCCGGCACGCTGGCGGGCTGGCAGGTCGGCTCGGTGGACCAGGCGCGCGCCGCCGCCGACGCCGGCTGCGACCTGGTCGTGGTCCGCGGCACCGAAGGTGGCGGGCGCATGTACGGCACGCGCGGCCTGTGGCCGCTCCTGGCCGCGGTGCTCGACGTCGTCGAAGTCCCGGTGCTGGCGAGCGGCGGGATCGCCGGCGGGCGCGGGCTGGCGGCAGCGCTCGCCGCCGGCGCGGCCGGGGTCCGGATGGGGACCTGCTTCGTCGCGACCGTCGAATCGGGCGCGCATCCGCGCTACAAGGAGGCGATCGTCCGGGCCGACGCGGCCGCCACCGTGCTGACCGACGCCTTCCGTGTCGGCTGGCCCGACCAGGTGACCAGCGCCCGCGTGCTGCGCTCCGCCCTGGAACGCAGCGCGGCGCTCGCGGACGGCGTCACCGTCGCCCGGGCGCGGGCCGGGCCGGTGACCTTCGACGTTCCCCGGTTCGGTGTCGTCCCGCCAAGCGCCACCTCGGAGGGCGACATCGACGCGATGGCCATGTACGCCGGCGAATCCGCCGCGCTCGTCGACGCCGTCGAGCCCGCCGCGCAGGTCGTCGCCCGCACCGCGCGGCAGGCCGAGGAGCTGCTCCGCCGGGCGGCGCCCGCCTGAGCGCTGGGAGGGTTGCCACCGTCGGCTGCGTGACCTCCGAACCGCTCCCCGAGCGGGTCGTGTGGTCGGATGCGCCGGTGCCGGCTCAGCCGCTGGTGGCGGAGGGCGTGGCGGTGGTCGGCGGCGAGCTCGAGCTGCTCGCCGGGCCGGTGGTGGTGGGGGCGGAGGAGCTGCTGGTCGCGCCGCTGCTGGTGGTCGGGCCGGTGGTGGTGGGGCCCGAGGAGGTCGGCGCCGCCGGCGTGGTGGTCGCGGGCGAGTGGCCGACGAGGCGCTGCAGGGGGCTGGCGCCCTGGGCCCGGTGGGGGAGCGTGAACGGGCTGGGTCGCTGCGGGCTCGGCTGGGAGCCGCCGAGGACGACCAGGGCGACCACGGCGGCCGCGGCCAGCAGCCCGGCCGCCGCGCCGGCGTACGGGCCGAGCTGCGCGGCCCGCTCGCGCAGCCGCTCGGTCCGGCGGCGCCGCTCCAGCTGGGCCGGCAGCTTGGTGTGCAGGTTCATCCAGGCCATGAACGGCGCGCAGGCGTAGACCGCCCCCTGCCACAGCAGCAGGCCCAGCAGCAGCGGGCTCGGCCGGCGCCAGGCGGCCAGCGCGGCCGCCGCGCCCCACAGGGCCAGCGCCAGCGCGGTCTCCGCGCGGGCCGCCCACAGGGCGTTGCCGAGCCGGTTGCCCTCCGCCTGCTTGGGGGTGCGCAGGAACACCCCGCGCGAGCGGACCAGCCCCTGCAGGCACGCCAGCGCCACCGTCCACGACAGCGACAGCCAGTTGGCGAACGCCAGCAGCGCGCGCCGCCAGCCGATCCCGGTGCGCCGCCGCAGCGCCCACAGCGCCCTGACCAGGCCGGAGCTGATCAGCGCCGCCGGCAGCAGCACCGCCACGCCCAGCAGCGGCCGAAGCCCGGCGTTGCCGGTGGCCGCCAGCGACGCGGCGGTGGCCAGCAGCACCACGGAGAAGCCGAGGTAGATCAGGTCGTTGAGCCACTGCAGCCCGCCCAGCAGGTAGTCCATGCGCTGCGCGAAGGAGAGCCGGTTGCCCGGGCGGCGGTCCCACGGCAGCAGCTCCCGCCAGTGCTTGCGCAGGATCTGCATGCCGCCGAAGCACCAGCGGAAGCGCTGGCTCTTCAGGGCGGCGAAGCTCAGCGGCATGATGCCCTGCCCGAGCGGCGTCGGCAGGTACAGGCCCGACCAGCCCGCCTGCAGCAGCCGCAGCGAGGTCTCGGCGTCCTCGGTGATGGTCCACTCGTCCCAGCCGCCGAGCTGCTCCAGCGCCGAGCGGCGCAGCAGCCCCATGGTGCCGGCGAAGATGATCGAGTCGCGCTCGTTGCGCGACGGCATCGAGGTGGCGAAGAAGTACTTGTAGGCGTCGTAGCAGGCGGTCAGGTAGGCGTCGCCCTGGTACTCGCGGTAGTCCTGCGGGGTCTGCACGAACGCCACGCCGGGGTCGGCGAAGTAGCCGACCACCCGCCGCAGGTACGCCGGGTCGACCAGGTAGTCGGCGTCGACCACTCCGACCACCTCGGCGGCCGGGTCGGTGTGGGTGCGCAGGGCCAGGTTCAGCGCGCCGGACTTGAACCCGCGCAGGTCCTCGACGTGCACGAAGCGGATCCGCTCGCGGCCCTCGCACCAGCGGGCGACCGGCTGCCAGGTCCCCGGATCCTTGGTGTTGTTGTCCATCACCACGATCTCGAGGTTCGGCCAGTCGAGCTTCTCCAGCGACTGGATCGTCTCGATGAGCATGTCCGGCGGCTCGTTGTAGGCGGGCACGTGCAGCGACACCATCGGCTGGTGGGCGGGGTCGTAGCGCGGCCGCGGGCGCGACCAGCGCACCCGGCACAGCACGTCGCAGCTCTCGAACGCGAACGAGCCGGACAGGGTCAGCGCCGCCGTCTCCAGCACCAGCAGCAGCGCGGAGGCGGCGACCCCCAGCGGCGACAGGCCGCCGGCGAAGGTGATGGTGGCGGCGAAGGCGAGGTAGGCCAGCGCGGACGCCGCGAAGCTGGCGAAGAACACCTGCCCGACCGGGTTCCACAGCGGGCGGGCGACGCTCACCACCGCCGCCAGCAGCACCAGCAGCGCCTCGGCGGCGAGCACCGGCCGCGGGTCCAGCCGCCACAGGCGCGCCGCCACCTCGCCGCTGGCCACGGCCAGCGCGACGCCCAGCAGCAGCCCGAGGAGCCGTGAGGCCAGCCGCACCCGGTCGCCGAGGAGCAGCAGCATCGCCGTCGCCACCACCAGCGAGACGAAGCAGGTCAGGAACAGGGCCAACAGCACGAACGCCCGTCTTCCTCGTCCGAGCGGTCCCCAAACCGCCGGGTTGCCCGTGGCCGCTCAGGGCGCCGGGTCAGCTCGCCGCTCCGGCCACCTGGAGCGCGGCGCGCGCCGGGGCGCCCGAGCCGGCGAACCGGGCCGGCACGCCGGGCGGGGAGCTGGCGTGCACGCTGCTGGCCGGCCCGGTCCCGCGGTTGCCGAGCACGTGCACGTGCTCGGGCCCGAAGGCGCTCCGCGACCCGGCCGGGAAGGTGGTCCGCCGCCCGGTCGTCCAGATGGTCGGGTCCAGGCACTCCTCGACCAGGATCCCCTCGACCACGGTGAACGCGCCGGTCGCCCCGCCGTGGTCGTGGGCCCCCAGCGACTGGCCGGGCGCCCAGCCGAGCAGCCAGACCTCGACGCTGTCGGTGCGCAGCAGGCGCGTCCGCCGGCCGCGGAGGGGGTCCTGGCGGGCGGTCGGCCGCCAGCGCTCGGCCGCGGCCGCGAAGCGTTCGGTGACGGCGGCGAGCTGCGCCGGCGCCAGCGGCGAGCGGCCCGGCGCGCCCGGGCGCCAGCCGGCCAGGTCGGTGTTCCAGAACGCGGGGTGCAGGTACAAGGCGAGCCCTCCGGGGCGTGGACGTCGGGTCGAGTCGGGTGACCGATGGCCCGGAGCGCGGGGCGCCCGCCGGTCAGGCGGCGGGCGGCGCCGGACGCCGGGCCCACCGACAGCGACACGACCCCAGGCGCCCCAGGTGGAGGGCGAGGTCGCGGGTCAGGTGGGCGGCGTCGGACGGCATGGCGGGTAGGATGCCGACCCGCCCGGAGCGTGTCAAGCAACCACCCGCCGTGTGACGGGGAGTAACCTCTTGGCGTGAGCCAGGACCAGCAGGCGGTCTCCGAGCGGCAGTCCCGCAGGATCGCCGAGGCCGCGCGCGAGCAGGGTTGGCAGCTGCCCAGCTTCGGCAGGGAGCTGTTCCTCGGCCGCCTGCGGCTGGACCTGATCCACCCCCACCCACGCCCGACCGAGGAGGAGCGGCGCAAGGGCGAGGCGTTCCTGGCCAGGCTGGAGGCGTTCCTGCGCGAGACGGTCGACCCGCTGCAGATCGAGCGGGACGCCAAGATCCCCGAGCCGGTCCTGCGCGGCCTGGCCGAGCTGGGCGCGCTCGGCATCAAGATCGAGGAGCGCTACGGCGGCCTCGGCCTGTCGCAGCTGTACTACAACCGGGCGCTGGCGCTGGCCGCCTCCGCCCACTCCTCGATCGGCGTGCTGCTCAGCGCCCACCAGTCGATCGGCGTCCCCGAGCCGGTGCGGCTGTTCGGCAGCGAGGAGCAGAAGCGGCGCATCCTGCCGGGGGTGGCCAGGGACCAGCTCAGCGCGTTCCTGCTGACCGAGCCGGACGTGGGCAGCGACCCGGCCCGCATGCGCACCACCGCCACGCCCACCGGCGACGGCGCCGCCTACGTGCTCGACGGCTCCAAGCTGTGGACCACCAACGGCGTGATCGCCGACACGCTGGTGGTGATGGCGATGGTGCCGAGGTCCGAGGGCCACAAGGGCGGCATCACCGCGTTCGTGGTCGACGCCCACGCCCCCGGGATCACCGTCACCCACCGCAACCAGTTCATGGGCCTGCGCGGCATCGAGAACGGCGTCACCGTCTTCGACCAGGTCCGCGTCCCCACCGCCGACCGGCTCGGCGAGGAGGGCCGCGGGCTGAAGATCGCCCTGAGCACGCTGAACACCGGGCGGCTGTCGCTGCCCGCGATCTGCAGCGCGGCGGCCAAGTGGTCGCTGCGGATCGCCCGCCAGTGGAGCAACGAGCGGGTCCAGTGGGGCAAGCCGATCGGCCGCCACGAGGCGATCGCCGGCAAGGTCGCCTTCATCGCCGGCATGGCCTACGGGATGGAGTCGATGCTGGAGCTGGCCAGCGCCCTGGCCGACGACAAGCGCAACGACATCCGCATCGAGGCCGCCCTCGCCAAGCTGTACGGGTCGGAGATGGCCTGGCGGGTGGCTGACGAGCTGGTGCAGCTGCGGGGCGGGCGCGGCTACGAGACGGCCGCGTCGCTGGCCGCCCGCGGCGAGCGGCCGGTCGGCGCCGAGCAGCTGCTGCGCGACCTGCGCATCAACCGCGTGTTCGAGGGCTCCACCGAGATCATGCACCTGTTCATCGCCCGCGAGGCGGTCGACCAGCACCTGTCGGTCGCCGGCGGCCTGATCGACCCGGAGGTCGACCTGGCCGGCAAGGCCAGGGCGGCCGCCTCCGCCGGCGGCTTCTACGCCCGCTGGCTGCCGCGGCTGGCGGTCGGCAAGGGGCAGGTGCCGAGCAGCTTCGACGAGTTCGGCCGCCTCGCCGGCCACCTGCGCTTCGTGGAGCGGGCCAGCCGGCGGCTGGCCAGGTCGACCTTTTACGCGATGGCGCGCTGGCAGGGCGGGCTGGAACGCCGGCAGCGGTTCCTCGGCCGGATCGTTGACATCGGCGCCGAGCTGTTCGCGATCAGCGCCACCTGCGTGCGCACGCAGATGCTGGTCGCCGACCGGACGCCAGAGGCCGGCGGCGCGGTGGAGCTGGCCGAGCTGTTCTGCCGCGGCGCCCGCCGCCGGGTCGACCGGCTGTTCCACGAGCTGTGGGCCAACGACGACGCCCGCGACTACGCCGCCGCCCAGCGGGTGCTGCGCGGCGACTACACCTGGCTGGAGGAGGGCATCCTCGACCCCTCCGGCGACGGCCCGATGGTCCCCGCGCAGGTCGCCACCGGGCAGGCCGCCCGCGAGGCGGCCGGGGACGCCGGCCAGGTCAAGCTCGGCGCCGGCGACCAGTAGCCGGCCGCGCCGGCGGCGTATCCCTTGGCTGCGCGGGGAATAGACGACCATGAGGCGAGCCCATCTCGGGAGGCGAGGAACATGGCCGGCCACACCGAGCGCAAACCCGGGCGGGAGGCGCAGCGGGGCGGCACGCCGGCGGAGCCGATGCCGGACGCCTCCGAGGGCCCCAGCCCGTTCCCGCCGATCGCCGAGTACGCGTTCCTGTCGGACTGCGAGACCAACGCGCTGGTGGCCCCGAGCGGCAACGTGGAGTGGCTGTGCCTGCCGCGCCCGGACGGGCGCAGCGTGTTCGCCTCGATCCTGGGCCGCTCGGCGG
>DASQWY010000347.1:0-3761 GCA_035640005.1 Actinomycetes bacterium | reverse complement strand
ATGCTCGAAGGTGCGGGCTGGTGCGACAATGACGGCTGCTCGTCGCGTGCGCCTTCCCGCGCGACAGGGGGGACTTGTTGACCGATCGACCGGCCGAGGCAACACCCAACGATCGGTGGCAGGCAGAGCCGGATGAGCCGTGGGCCGACCGCCCAGGGATCATCGCGTCGCTCCTGCGGTACCGACTGATTGTCGCCGCCGCCGCGCTGCTGGCCGCGGTGGCCGGCTTCGGCCTGGCGCAGCTGCTGCCCGTCCAGTACCAGACGCAGGCCTCGATGGTGCTGTCGGACCCCGGCGGCCCCTCGATCCTCGGCGGCGGCAGCCCCCTGTCGGGCAGCGACCGCCAGGTCTACCTGGCCAAGCAGGTGGCCATCATGAACTCGAGCCTTGTGCTGCAGCGGGCCCTGCAGCTGCTGGGGGGCCACCAGTCGCTCCAGGACGCCAGGGACCGGCTGAACGTGCAGGCCTCCCAGGACCTGGCGGGCATCACCATCGAGGCGACCGGCAGCGACCCACGGTCGGCGGCCGCGCTGGCCAACGCGGTCGGCGACGCCTACGAGCTGGTCACCGCCGACCGTGTCTCCCAGGACGCCCAGCGCGCGGTCGCGAGCATGGACAAGCTCATCGGCCGGCTGCAGGAGGAGCTCGACGCCAGCCCCAAGTCCCCGGACGGCCGCTTGACCGCCCGGCAGCAGCAGCTGGCCGGGCGGATCACCGACCTGCAGCAGCAGCAGCAGGACATCACCACGCAGGTCGCCGTCTCCGGCTCCGGGGTGGAGCTGTTCGAGCAGGCGGATCGGCCCACCTCCCCGACCCAGCCCAAGCCGAAGCTGGCGGTCGCGCTCGGCGCGCTGCTCGGCCTGCTCGGCGCGGGCACCTGGGCGTGGTGGGCGGCCGCCCGCTACCAGCGCGCGGAGGAGCGGGGCGACCCCGCGCGGATCCTGGGGGCGCCGCTGCTCGGGGAGGTGCCGCAGCTGCGCGCCCGGCCGTGGTCGGCCGACGGGCCGGCCGCGTCGCCGCCGGCGCTGGAGCCGAGCGCCAGGGAGGCCTACCACTTCGTGGTCGCCTCGCTCGACCACGAGCTGGCCAGCGTCGGCGGCTCGGCGGTGGCGGTGACCAGCGTCGGGCGGGGCGACCGGACGACCACCGCGCTGAACGTCGCCAACGCCGCCTGGGAGGAGAACCGCAAGGTCCTGCTGATCGACGCCGACGAGCGCACCCGGCGCCTCTCCAAGCTGTGCGGCCAAGGCGAGGGACCCGGGCCGAACGGGCATGCCACGCCCGCCGCGCGGGGCGAGCCCGGCGACCCCAAGGAGTACCTCAACCGCCTGATCCTCACCCGCAGCGTGATGGTGCTGCCGGTGACGCCGAACGGCGCCGACCCGGGATCCCCGACGGTCTCCCTGCGCGGCCCGGACGTGCGGCAGGCCCTGCTGTCGATCGGGGAGCTGTTCGACCTGGTGCTGATCGACACGCCGGAGCTGCTGGCGACCTCCGACGCCCTCAACATCGCCGGCAAGTCCGACGGGGTCGTGCTGGTCGTCAACCACGGCGTCCTGCTCGACCAGCTGCGCGACGTCCGCAAGCTGCTCGCCTTCGTGAAGGCGCCGCTGCTCGGCTACGTGTACGTGCGGCCGCGCGGCCTCGGCGTCCGCGCCCAGTGGCAGCTGGCGACCTGGCGGCTGGCGGCGCGGCGGCGCGGCCGCACCGAGACCGAGGACGTCCACCAGCCCGCCGAACGGTAGATGGACAGGCCAGCGCGCGGGGGCGCCGACCAGGCTGGGCCCGGTCGGGAGCAAACCAACATGACCGCGCGGACCGCGTCGGGGCTGAGCTGGTTCTACCTGTCCACGATGACGCTGATGGTCGCCAACCTCACCTACACCGCGACCGTCTCACGCCTGCTGGGACCGTCCGCCTTCGGGCTCATGGCGATGGCCAACCTAGTCGTCCTGTTTACCCAGTTCTTCGCCAGCATGGGACTGGCGCCGGCACTGGTACAGAAGCCGGACCTGTCCAGGGACGAGATCCGGGCCTCTTCCACTGCCGGCATCGCCATCGGCCTGGCCTGCCTGGCGGTGGTCTGGATCCTGGCCCCGGCCATCGCGACCTTGTTCCGGCAACCGGCGGTCGTGCCGGTCCTGCGTGCGCTCGGCGTGTCGTTCGTGTTCACGGGCTGGTCCATGACGGGACTGGGCCTGATGCGCCGCGAGCTCCGCTTCCGCACCCTCTCACTGATCTCGGTAGGCACCTACGTGTTCGCCTACCTCGTCGTGGGCGTCGGCCTGGCCCTGCTCGGCGCTGGCGTGTGGAGCCTGGTGGCGGCGTCGGTGACGTCCACTGCGACCCAGGCGGTTTGTCGGTATGCCTTGGTCCGGCACCCGCTCCGACCGGTGCTGCGCTGGGAACCGTACCGGGAGGTGTGCAGCTACGGGGCGCGCCTGTCCGGCGCCTACCTGCTGGACTACGTCGGCGGCAACGTCGACACCTTCACCATCACCCGGATCGCCAGCGCCGCGGTGCTCGGCCAATACACCCGGGCGTACTACCTGGTCTTCCAGCCGCTCAGCAACTACTTGGCCCAGGCGCTGACGAACGTGCTGTTCGCCACCCTCAGCCGCATCCAGCACGACCTGGGCCGCCTACGCCGTGCGTACCACAGCGTCTTGTCGCTGGGGAACCTGATGCTGTTCCCGGCCTGCGCCGGGATCGCGGTGGCAGCACAAGAGCTGGTCCGGGTCGTGCTCGGCCCCCAGTGGAACCTGGCGGTCGGGCTGGTCCCATGGTTCGCCCTCGCGGGCGGCTGTCACGTCGCCTCCCAGCTCACCCAGCTGCTGGCGGACGCGCGCGCGGAGTTAAACCGGTCGCTGGCCGTCCAGACCGGCTACATCCTGGGGCTGGCCCTGCTCATCCTGCTAGCGCTCCGATTCCGATCGCACGGGGTGTGGGTGATCGCTGCGGCCGTCGCCGTCGCAGAGGTGCTCCGGTACATCGGCTACCTCGCGCTCGCCCGGCGCGTGCTGGCGCTGCCGTGGCAGCGGGTGTGGCAGGCGCACCTTCCGGCGGCGTTCGCCAGCGCCGGCGTGGCACTCGCCATCGCCGCGGCCCGGTGGGCGCTGGTCGGCCATGTCCCGACCCTGGTGGTGTTCGGCGCCGAGGCCGCCGCCGGGGTGCTCGCGTTCGCACTCAGCATCCGGCTCTGCCCCCTGCCGGCCGTTCGGGACGAGCTCTGGATGCGCCTGACCGCGGCCAGCGTGCTCGGGGAGGCCGGCGGGCTGCGGCGGCGGCTGGCCTCGCTGGTCCTGGGTCGCCCCGAACCGGCGGCGGCGCCGGAGGCGAGCCCGTGATCGGCATGCTCCTGCTCGGGCTGGCCCTGGTGGTCGCCGCCGCGCTGGGCGTGGCCCTGCTCGAGCTGCTGCTCAGGCGGGCGGACGTCGCCGCCGCCCTGGTGTTCGGCTCGGTGCTGTTGCAGGCCTACTTCGTGGACCGGGTGCCGGCCCTGGTGCTGCCGGGCGGCGTCCAGGTGTACCTCACCGACATGGTGGCGTCGCTGATCCTGGGGGCCGCGGTGCTCCGGCTGCTGCGGACGCCCCGCTTCGACCGGTTCCAGCGCTGGCTGCTGGTCCTCGGCGTCCTGCTGCTGGTGTCGCTGGTCCGGGGCGTGGCGGCGTTCGGCATGCAGCCCAGCATCGCCGACTTCCGGCAGTACCTGTTCTTCGGCGGCGTGGCCCTCTACTTCGCGACCTTCCCCGTATCCATCA
>DASQWY010000346.1:0-6456 GCA_035640005.1 Actinomycetes bacterium | reverse complement strand
CCGCCGCAGGCGGCGGTGGCGGCGGCCAGGAGCAGGGTCAGGACGAAAAGGCGTGCTCGGCGCAAGGCGGCCTCCACGGTTCGGCTCGGCGGTGGGCGGGCCGATGCTAGAAGGCCCGGATGAGACGGCGATGAAGGCGGGTTCCTCTCATGACACCCTCATCCGGGGACGCCAGAATCGGGCCATGCGAGCGCTGGTGGTCGAGGACGAGCCGAAGATGGCCGCGCTCATCCGGCGCGGGCTGGTCGAGGAGGGCTACGCCGCCGACGTCGCCTCGACCGGCGAGGACGCGCTGTGGATGGCGGGCGCCACCGCCTACGACGCGATCGTCCTGGACGTGATGCTCCCCGACCTCGACGGCTTCGGCGTCTGCCGGCAGCTGCGCGCCGGCGGCGTCTGGTCGCCGGTGCTGATGCTGACCGCCCGCGACGGGGTCGACGACCGGGTCGCCGGCCTGGACAGCGGCGCCGACGACTACCTGACCAAGCCGTTCTCCTTCGCCGAGCTGCTGGCGCGGCTGCGGGCGCTGACCCGCCGGGGGCTCGGCGAGCGCCACGCCGTGCTGCAGGTGGGGTCGCTGCGCCTGGACCCCGCCACCCGGCAGGTGTGGCGCGGCGACGTCCCTGTCGAGCTTTCGGTCAAGGAGTTCGCGCTGCTGGAGACGTTCATGCGCCGGCCCGGGCACGTCCTGTCCCGTTTCGACCTGCTCGACCACGCCTGGGACGACGGCTACGAGAACCGCTCCAACATCGTCGACGTGTACGTCGGCTACCTGCGGGCCAAGCTGGACCGGCCGTTCGGGCGGCGCTCGATCGAGACGGTCCGCGGCGCCGGCTACCGGCTGCGCCGCGACGGCGGCGGGTGAGGGCCGTGCGCCGGCTGGCGCGCCTACCGATCCGGCTGCGGCTGACGCTCACCTTCGCGCTGGCCATGGCGGCCGTGCTGGCGGCCATCGGCCTGTTCCTGTACCTGCGCCTGGGCGCGGCCCTCGACCGGACCGTCGACCAGGGCCTGCAGGGCCGCGCCGACGACGTCGCCGCGCTCGTCCGGCAGGGCGGCGCTGGCCGGCTGGCCGGCTCCGGGCTGGTCGCGCAGGTGCTCGACCCGGGCGGCACAGTGGCCGACAGCAGCCCGGGGCTGGACGGCCCCCTGCTCGGCGGCGGGCAGCTGGCCCGCGCCAGCCGCGGGACGGTCCTTTTCGACCGCTACCTGCCCGGGTCGGACGACCCGTTCAGGCTGCTCGCCATGCCGGTCGCCGCCGGAGGGCGGCGGCTGGTGGTGGTCGTCGGCGCCTCGCTGGAGGGCCGCGGGGACGCGCTGGAGGGCCTGCTCACGCAGCTGCTGATCGGCGGGCCCGCCGCGCTGGCGCTGTCGTCGCTGGCGGCCTACTGGCTGGCCGCGGCCGCGCTGCGGCCGGTGGAGTCGATGCGGCGCGAGGCGGAGGCGGTGTCGGCCGCCGAGCCGGGCCGGCGGCTGCCGCTGCCGCCGGCCCGCGACGAGGTCGCGCGCCTGGGGACCACCCTCAACACCATGCTCGGCCGGCTGGAGTCCGCGCTCGCGCGCGAGCGGCGCTTCGTCTCCGACGCCAGCCACGAGCTGCGGACCCCGCTGGCGTCGCTGCGCGCCGAGCTGGACCTGGCGCTGCGCCGCCGGCGCACCCCGCGGGAGCTGGAGGACGCGCTGCGTTCGGCCGCGGAGGAGACCGAGCGCCTCTCCCAGCTGGCGGAGGACCTGCTGGTGCTGGCCCGCTCCAACGGGGGGCGGCTGCCCGTGCGGCGCGAGCGGCTGGCGGCCGGCGCGCTGCTGGAGGACGTGGCGCGGCGCTACGCCCGCCGCGCCGCCGACGCCGGGCGGCCCCTCCACCTGCGGGCCGACGACCACCTGGAGCTGTCCGCCGACCGGCTGCGCACCGAGCAGGCGCTCGGCAACCTGGTCGAGAACGCGCTGCGGCACGGACGCGGCCGCATCCTGCTGCGGGCGAGCCGCCGGCGGGGCCGGGTCGAGCTGCACGTCCAGGACGAGGGCCCGGGGTTCGCGCCCGGCTTCATCGGCCAGGCGTTCGACCCGTTCAGCCGGGGCGAGCAGGCCCGTTCAGGGCCCGGCGCCGGGCTCGGGCTGGCGATCGTCGCGGTGATCGCCCACGCCCACGGCGGCACCGCCCACGCCGCCAACCTCCAGGCCGGGGCCGACGCCTGGCTGGAGCTGCCGCACGACCCCGGCGCGGCCTGAACCGAGCCGTCAGCTCAGTTCGGGCCGCCCAGCAGGCACCAGACGACCTTGCCGCCCTGCGGCGGGTGCTGCACGCCCCAGGTGGCGGTCAGCCGCTCCACCAGCAGCAGGCCGCGGCCGCCCTCCGCCTGGGGGTCCAGCGGCATGGCCAGGTGCAGCAGGCGCGGGTTGGCGTCGTGGACGGCCAGGCGCAGCCGCCCGCCGAGCATCTCCACGTCCAGCCGAACCTGCTCGCCGTCGGCGTAGCGGACGGCGTTGGTGACCAGCTCGTCGGCGACCAGCACGGCCTGCTCGACCAGCTCCTCCGGCCAGGGGGCCGGACGGTCGTCGCGGACGCGGGCCACGACCAGCCGCCACGCCCGCCAGATCTCGCGGACGAAGCGGCGGGCCGCCGCGGGCGCCGTGGCCGTCGACGACAGCACCAGCTCCTCCCGCAGCAACGGCGGGCAGGTGCTGGCGTGCGCCACGGCGGCGTCCAGGGTCGGGAACAGCGGCAGGTAGTTCGGCACCCGCAGGCGGCCGAGCACGTCGGCCACCTCCGGCCGGGCGCTGCACAGCAGCAGGTTGGTGGCGGGCCAGCCGCTGGCCGGGTGGTGGGCGATGGCGCCGAAGATGGTGGCGCACGCCAGGTCGATCCCGGTCAGCCCCGCCAGGTCGCAGATCACCGCGACCGGCTGCTCGCCGACCCGCTTGAGCAGCGCGTGCCGGACCTTCGGGGCGGCCTTCAGGTCCAGCTGGCCGGCAAGCGACACGATCGCGCACCCGGCCCGGGTGGACTGCTCGATCCGCATGGCGAACCCCCGCCTCTGGTCTGCCCCTGTCGGCACGACCACGCCGGTGGCTAGTGTGTGCCCGTTGTCCCGGGATTCCTAACCGGCGGCGGCCGGCCGACGGCCGGCGGCGGGACCCGGCAGAATGGCGGGCATGGCCAGCGACGTGCGCATCGGCATCCTGGGCCCACTGGAGGTGCGGGTCGGCTTCGGCGAGCCCGTCGAGGTGGTCGGCTCGCGGCTGCGCACGCTGCTGGTCCGGCTCGCCCTCGACCCCGACCGGGTGGTGCTCGCCGACCAGCTGGTCGACGCGGTCTGGGGCGAGCAGCCGCCGGCCAAGGCCGCCAACGCGCTGCAGTCGCTGGTCTCCCGGCTGCGCCGGCTGCTGCCCGGCGTGGTCGAGTCGCACCCGGCCGGCTACCGGCTGACGCTGGACGGCGAGGCGGTGGACGCCACCCGCTTCGAGGCCCTGGCCCTGGCCGGCCGGGACGAGCTGCGCCGCGACCCCGAGCGGGCGGGCGCCACGCTGCGGGAGGCGCTGGCGCTGTGGCGGGGGCCGGCGCTGGCGGACGCGGCCGGCGCCGCCTTCGCCGAGCCGGCCGTCGCCCGGCTGGAGCAGCTCCGCCTCGGCGCGCTGGAGGACCGCATCGAGGCCGACCTGGCCGCCGGCGAGGACGGCACGCTGGTCGCCGAGCTGGACGAGCTGGTCACCCTCCACCCGTTGCGGGAGCGGCTGAGCGGCCAGCTGATGCGCGCCCTGGCCGCCGCCGGCCGGCAGGCCGACGCCCTGAGCGCCTACGAGCGGCTGCGCGCGCGCCTGGCCGACCAGCTCGGCATCGACCCCTCGGAGGAGCTGCGGGCGACCCACCTGGCCGTGCTGCGCGGCGAGGTCGCCCCGGCAGCGCCGGCGCAGGCGCCGCGCGAGGAGCGGGAGGCGCCGGCGGCCGCCCGCACCAACCTGCGCGCCCAGATCACCAGCTTCGTGGGCCGCGCCGACGACCTGGCGCGCATCACCGGGGTGCTCGCCGACGCGCGGCTGCTCACGCTCACCGGGCCGGGCGGCGCCGGCAAGACCAGGCTGGCCGGCGAGGCCGCCGCGCGCCTGCTCGAACGCGGCAGCGACGGGGTGTGGATCGTGGAGCTGGGGTCGGTCGTCGACCCGGTCGACCTGGCGGAGGAGGTGCTGTCGCTGCTGGGCGCCCGCGAGGTCGGCCTGCTCGCGCGGCGCGGCGACGGTGCCACGCCGCCGTTCGAGCGGCTGGTGGAGGCGATCGGCCACAAGCACCTGCTGCTGGTGGTGGACAACTGCGAGCACCTGCTCGGCGCGGTCGCGGCGCTGGTCGACCCGCTGCTGGCGCGCTGCCCCGCCCTGCGGGTGCTGGCCACCAGCCGCGAGCCGCTGGGCATCACCGGCGAGGTGCTGCACCCGGTCGGGCCGCTGGCGATGCCAGCGCGCGACGTCCCCCCCGCCGAGGCGCTGCGCTACCCGGCGGTGCGGCTGTTCGCCGACCGGGGCGCGGCCGCGCGGCCCGCCTTCGCCGTGGACGAGGCGACGGTGCGGCCGGTGCTGCGCATCTGCCGCGCCCTGGACGGCATGCCGCTGGCGATCGAGCTGGCCGCGGCCAGGCTGCGCGCGCTCTCCGCCGCGCAGATCGCGGCCCGCCTCGACGACCGCTTCCGGCTGCTGGCCGACGGCTCGCGCCAGGCCCCGCCGCGGCACCAGACGCTGCGCGCGGTGGTCGACTGGAGCTGGGAGCTGCTGGTCGACGCCGAGCGGGTGCTGCTGCGCCGGCTGGCGGTCTTCTCCGGCGGGGTGACCCTGGAGGCGGTCGAGCAGGTCTGCGCCGCCCTGCCCGGCGGGCCCGCCCCCGACGAGGCCCTCTACCTGCTGGCCGCGCTGGTCGACAAGTCGCTGCTGGTGGCGGCCACCGACGAGCTGTGCGGCGAGGTCCGCTACTCGATGCTGGAGACCGTCCGCGCCTACTCCCAGGAGCGGCACCGCCAGGCCGGCGAGGAGCAGGCGCTGCGCACCGCCCACGCCCGGTTCTTCCTGGCGCTGGCCGAGCGGGCCGAGCCGGAGCTTCGCCGCCGCGACCAGCTCACCTGGCTGGCCCGGCTGTCCGCCGAGCGCGACAACCTGCACGCCGCGCTGCGCTGGGCGGTGGATCGCGGCGACGCCACCACCGCGCTGCGGCTGGTCGCCGCGCTCGGCTGGTACTGGTTCCTGCGCAGCTTCCGGGCGGAGGCGACCGGCTGGGCGACGCAGGCGCTGGCCCTGCCGGGCCCGGCGCCACCGCTGGCCCGCGCGCAGGCGCTGGTGGTCCGCGCGTTCATCGCCATCAGCGGCGGCCTGGACTTCACGGAGGCGCTGGCCCACCTCGACCAGGCGATGGAGATCGCCGGCGGGCGCGAACCGGCCGAGCTGCCGCCGCTGCTCGCGTTCGTGCCGGTGCTGACGGCGCTGTTCCGCAACGAGGACGCCGCCGGCCTGGAGCGTGCGCGCGAGCTGGGCGGCTCCCCCGACCCGTGGGTGCAGGCGCTGTCGCACGCGGTCTCCGGCGGGCTGCTGGTCAACCTGGGCGAGGTCGCCGACGCCGAGGCGGAGCTGGACCTCGGGCTGGCGGGCTTCCGCGAGCTGGGCGAACGCTGGGGCATGGGCCAGGTACTGGTCTCGCGCGCCGAGGTGGCGGCCACCCGCGGCCGGCACCAGGCCGCCGTGGCCGCGCTCGAGGAGGCCAGGACGGTGTTCGTCGGGCTCGGCGACCGCGAGGACCTGGGGGCGATCTTCATCCGCCTGGCCGTGGAGCGCGCCAAGGAGGGAGCGTCCGAGCAGGCCCTGCGCGACCTGGAGGCGGCCGAGCGGATCGCCCATGAGGTCGGCGCCGAGGACCAGAAGGTGTTCGTGGCGCACGCCCGCGGTGATATCGCCCGCTGGCAGGGACGGCTCGACGAGGCCCGCGAGCTGCTGGACGCCGCGCTGACCGGCTTCGGCCGCGGGGTCGACCGGGCGATCGGCCAGCGGTACGCGGTGATGCTGGTCTCCCGGGCCCACCTGGACGTCGTCGCCGGCGACCTCGACCGGGCGCGTGCCCGCCACCGGCAGGCCCTGGCGTCGGCGCTGGCGTCGGGGGACCGGCCGGTGATCGCGCGGGTCGTCGAGCTGCTCGCCGACATCGCGCTGGCCGGCGGCGACCCCGGGCGGGCGGCGACCCTGCTGGGCACCGCCGAGGTGCTGCGCGGGGTGGCCGGCGAGGCCGACGTGGACGTGGCGCGGGTGCGCGCGGCCGCGCTGGCCGCGCTCGGCGACCAGGGCTTCGCCTGGGCCTACCGGCGCGGCGCGGCGCGGCCGCGCGAGGAGGTGCTCGCGGAGCTGTCGGAGGGGCTCAGGACGTCCGCCGCCGGAACGCCCGCAGCGCCAGCGGAGCGAACACCACCGCGATAGCGGCGGCCCAGGCCA
>DASQWY010000345.1:0-10239 GCA_035640005.1 Actinomycetes bacterium | reverse complement strand
CGCCGTGCTGGCCGCCTGCGCGGCGCTGGCCGGGCGCATCGACGTGGCGGTCGAGCGGCGCCGCGCCCGCCGGGCGACCACGGCCCCTCCACCTCCGGCTCCGGCGGGGCGGGAGGCCGCGGCCGGCGCCAACGGGCGCTGGCCCGGGCAGCAGCCCGCCCGGCTGACCTCCGCCGGGGAGGCCGATGGGCCCTGGTGGCTGCCGTCCAACCTGGCCGGCGAGCAGCCGGCGCCCGCCCGCCAGCCGGGCGCCCACGCCCGCCGCGGCCGCCTCGGCACGCTCCGCGCCTTCGGGCGGCGCACCGGCCGCCGGCTCGCGCCGGTGGTCGGCGGCCTGGCCGCCCCGCCCGACCGGCGCCACCACGGCTGGTTCGCGTTCGTCCGGCCGGTGGCCGCCGCCCTCGCCCTGGCCGTGCTGCTCGGCACCGTCGCCGCCCTGCCGGCCGGGCTGGTGGTGGCCGACACCGTCAAGGCGGCCTCCGGCGGCCTGCCCGACCTGGACGAGCTGAAGCCGCTGGCCCAGCCGGAGCGGACCCAGATCTACGACCGCAACGGCCGGCTGATCGAGGTCCTCCACGACGAGCAGGACCGCATCGTGGTGCCGCTGTCGCAGGTGCCGCAGGCCGTGCGGCAGGCGGTGATCGCCGCCGAGGACGAGCGCTTCTACCAGCACCACGGCGTCGACGACCGCGGCATCCTGCGGGCCGCCATCACCAACCTGCTCAGGGGCCAGACCGCCCAGGGCGGCAGCACCATCACCCAGCAGCTGGTGCGCCAGGCCTACCCGGACCTGAAGGACCGCTCGATCGCCCGCAAGGTCAAGGAGGCCGCCTTGGCCGCCCAGCTGGAGGGCAGGCTGACCAAGGACCAGATCCTCCAGGACTACCTGAACCGCGTCTACTTCGGCTCCGGCTACTACGGGGTGGAGGCGGCCAGCCGCGGCTACTTCCGCAAGACCGTCGGCGACCTCGACCTGGCGCAGGCGGCCACCCTCGCCGGCATCATCCGATCGCCGGAGACGGCCAACCCCCGCAGCAGCGCGGGCCGGGCCAGGGAGCTGCGGGACAGCGTCCTCGACCGGATGGCGGCGCTCGGCATGATCTCCTCGGCCACCGCCGCCAAGGCCAAGCGGGAGCCGTTCAAGGCGTACCCGCCGCGCCGGCTCGGTGGCAGCTACCCGTGGTTCGTGGACGGCCTCAAGCGGCAGCTGCTGGACGACCCCCGCCTCGGCAGGACCGAGCGGGCCCGCTACCGCGAGCTCTACGAGGGCGGGCTGCGCATCTACACCACCCTCGACCGCGACATGCAGGCCAAGGCCGAGGACGCGGTGCGGCGCTGGCGGCCGAAGTCCGGGCCTGACATCGCCCTGGTCGCCATCGACCCGCGCGACGGGCAGGTCCGCGCGGTGGTCGGCGGCCGCAACTACAAGCGCAACAAGTACAACGTGGCCGTGCAGGGGCAGGGGCGCCAGGTCGGCTCGTCGTTCAAGCCGTTCGTGCTGGCCACCGCCCTGCAGGAGGGCATCTCGCCCGACTCGGTGTGGGAGTCGGCGCCGTTCCAGAGCGACGACGTCTGCGGCTCGCCGTGGAAGGTCGACAACTACGAGGGCGGCGGCTCGGGCAAGATCTCGGTCAGGGAGGCGACCTGGCGCTCGGTCAACGGCGTCTACGCCCGGCTGATGGAGCGCCTGTGCCCCGACAAGGTGATCGACATGGCCAAGCGGCTGGGCATCACCGCCGACCTGCCGCACGTCCCCTCGATCGCGCTCGGCTCGGCCGACATCCGCCCGATCGATATGGCCAGCGCCTACGCCACCTTCGCCGACGGCGGCGTCTACCACAAGCCGACCTTCGTCACCGAGGTCAAGTACCACGGCAGGACGGTGTTCCAGGACCAGCCGGTGGGGGAGCGGCGCATCCCCGAGGCGCTGGCCTGGCAGGTGACCGACATCCTCAAGGGCGTGATCGCCCACGGCACCGGCGTGGCCGCCAACATCGGCCGCCCCGAGGCCGGCAAGACCGGCACCAACCAGAACTACCAGGACGCCTGGTTCGTCGGCTACACGCCGGAGCTCGCCGCCGCCGTCTGGATGGGCGACCCCGACAAGCAGGTGCCGATGCTTGACGTCAACGGCATCCGGGTGACCGGCGGCTCCTACCCGGCCAGGGTCTGGCACGACTTCATGCTCCCGGCGCTGAGCGCCGTCCCGCCGAGCGACTGGCAGCAGCCGCCCGACCAGCTGCACTACGACGTGCTGCCGCCGCCGAGCGGCCAACCGGGCGGGGACCACCGGAGGCGGAAGAAGAAGCGGCCCGGTGGCGGCGGTGGAACACTGGGTCCCGGCCATCCCTGACGAGCCGGAGGACCCGCCCGTGCCCTACCTCGACTACGCCGCCAGCGCCCCGCTGCGGGCCGAGGCGCTGGACGCCATGCGGCCGTTCCTGGAGCGCCCGGCCGCCAACCCGTCGAGCCAGCACGGGCCGGGCCGGGCCGCCAGGGCCGCCGTGGAGCACGCCCGCGAGCAGGTCGCCGCCCTGGTCGGGGCGAACCCGGGCCAGGTGGTGTTCACCTCCGGCGGCACCGAGGCCGACAACCTGGCGGTCAAGGGGACCGTGCTCGCCGCCGAGCCGGACGCCCGCCACCTGGTCTGCTCCGCCGTCGAGCACCACGCCGTGCTCGACGCGGCCGCGGCGGCAGCGTCCGACCTTGGCGCCGAGGTCGAGCTCGCGCCGGTCGACGCGGCCGGCCGGGTCGAGCTGGAGCGCCTGGCCGGGCTGCCACGGCCCGGCCGTACCGCGCTGGTCGCGGTGATGGCGGCCAACAACGAGGTCGGCACCGTGCAGCCGGTGGCGAGGGCGGCCGAGCTGGCCCACGCGGCCGGCGCGGTGCTGCTGTGCGACGCGGTGCAGGCTGCGGGGCTGCCAGGGGTGGACATGGGACGGGACGCGATCGACCTGCTCGCCCTGGCCGCCCACAAGCTCGGCGGCCCGACCGGGATCGGCGCCCTGGTGGTGCGGCCGGGGCTTGAGCTGCGGCCCCTGCACCACGGCGGCGGGCAGGAGCGCGGGCTCCGCTCCGGCACCCTGCCGGTCGCCGCCATCGCGGGGTTCGGCGCCGCCGCCGAGGCGGCCCTGACCGATCGGGCCTCCAGGCCGGCGGACCTGGCCAGGCTCCGCGACCGGCTGCTGGCCGGGCTGCGCCGGCTGGTCCCCGACCTGGAGGTCAACGGCGACCCCACCATGGAGAGCCGCCCGGGGCTGCCGGTCGGCGGCCTGCCCGGGCTGCTGTCGGTCCGCTTCCCCGGGCGCCGCGCCGAGGACCTGCTGCTGCTGCTCGACCGGGCGGGGGTGGCCTGCTCGGCCGGGTCGGCCTGCGCCAGCGGGGCGGTGTCCGCCTCCCACGTGCTGCTGGCCATGGGCCGCAGCCCGGCGGCGGCGCGCCAGACGGTCCGCTTCAGCCTCGGCCACGCCTCCACCCAGGCCGACGTCGACGAGGCGGTGAGCGCCGTCGGCCGCGCCGTGCAGGTGCTGGTCCCCGCCGGGGCGGCGCCGTGACCCGGGTGCTGGCGGCGATGAGCGGCGGGGTCGACTCGTCGGTGGCGGCGGCGCTGGCCGCCGACGCCGGCTGGGACGTCACCGGCGTCCACCTGAAGCTGGCCGACACCCCCGCCCACCTGCAGGTGCAGGGCAAGGGCTGCTGCACGCTGGCCGACGCCGAGGACGCCCGCCGGGTCGCCGACGTGATCGGCATCCCGTTCTACGTGTGGGACATGGCCGAGGAGTTCGGGCGGGCGGTGGTGGACGACTTCGCCGCCGAGTACGCGCGCGGCCGCACCCCCAACCCCTGCGCCCGCTGCAACGAGCGGGTCAAGGTGGTCGGCCTGCTGGCGCGGGCCCGCGCGCTCGGCTTCGACGCGCTGGTGACCGGCCACTACGCGCGGGTCGCGGCCGGCCGGCTGTACCGGGCCGCCGACCGGGCCAAGGACCAGTCCTACGTGCTCTACATGCTCGGCCCGGACGAGCTGGCCGGGCTGCGGCTGCCGCTCGGCGGCCTGCGCAAGTCGCGGGTGCGCGCCATCGCCGCCGCCAAGGGCCTGCGCACGGCCGCCAAGGCGGAGTCCTACGACGTCTGCTTCGTGCCGGACGGCGACACCGCCGGCTGGCTGGAGCGCCGGCTGGGCCGCCGGCCCGGCCAGGTGGTCGACGCCGCCGGGCAGGTGCTCGGCAGCCACCAGGGCGCCTACCGGTTCACGGTGGGGCAGCGGCGCGGGCTCGGCGTGGCCGCGCCGACCCCCCGCTACGTGCTGCGGGTCGAGCCGGCCGCGGCGCGGGTGGTGGTCGGGGAGCGGGGCGAGCTGGCCATCCGCGCCGTCGAGCTGGAGGGCGCGACCGGCACCGGCGGCCACGGCCTGGCCGCCGGCCGCGCCCGGGTGCGGCTGCGCGCCCACGGCGCCGAGGTCGGCTGCCAGGTGGTCCCGCTCGGCGGCGGCCGGGCGCGGCTCGACCTGGACGAGCCAGCCGACGCGGTCGCCCCCGGCCAGGCCGGCGTGCTCTACGACGGCGACCTGGTCCTCGGCGGCGGCACGGTCGCCCGCACCGTCCCGGCGGCGCTGGCCGGGCGGGAAAGCCCGCCGGGCTGACCCTCGTTGTGAGGAGCGATAGGTTTCGCCCCGGCTGGCTGTCCCAACTGGGGCTGGCATCGCCTCGACCCGATTGGAGGTACGCATGAGGCTGGTGGCGACCGAGTACCTGTCACTCGACGGGGTCTTCGAGGAGCCGGGCTTGTGGTCCGGTCCGTTCTTCAACGACCAGGCCGTGCAGTTCAAGTGGGATGAGCTGCAGGCAAGCGACGCGCTGCTGCTGGGGCGCAGGACCTACGAGGGGTTCGCCGCCGCCTGGCCGACCATGGCCGACACCGGCGACTTCGGCGTGAAGATGAACACCATGCCCAAGTACGTGGTCTCCTCGACCCTGGACAAGGCCGAGTGGACCGGTTCGCGGCTGATCAGGGGGGACGTGGCGGCGGAGGTCCGCAAGCTGCGGCAGGAGCCCGGCCAGGACCTGCTGCTGTCCGGCAGCGGCCAGCTGTTCAACGCGCTCATGGGTGAGGACCTGATCGACCTGTACCGGCTGATGGTCCACCCGATCGTGCTCGGCAGGGGCCCGCGCCTGTTCGCCGACGGGAACAACCGGAAGACCCTCGAGCTGACGCGGACGGAGGCGTTCAGCTCCGGCATCGTCATCCTCGAGTACGAGCCGGCCGAGCGGTCCTCCTAGGCGGACGGCAGGCGCTCCAGGCGGGCGTGCACCTCGTAGCGGTCGCCGCGGTACAGGGAGCGGACGTACTCGACCGGGGTGCCGGGAGGGTCGCGGGTGACCCGCTGGAACAGCAGGGCGGGCTGCTCGGGGGGGACGTGCAGCAGCGCCGCCTCGTCCTCGGCGAGCCGCACCACGCTGGCCCACTGGTCGGCGGAGGCCACCTCCACGCCCCAGCCCCGCGCCAGCAGCTCGTACAGGGAGGCGTCAGCCAGGTCGGCGTCCTCCAGGCCCGGCAGGCGCGCGGCCGGCAGGTGGGTCCGCTCCAGCGCCATCGGCTCGCCGTCGGCGGTACGAACCCGCTCCAGGTGCACCACCGGGGTGCCGGGGACCAGCGCCAGGTGGCGGGCGACCACCTCGCTGGCCGGCACCACCGCCTGCCGCCGCACGATCGAGCCGGGGGTCATGCCGCGGGCGCGCATGTCCTCGGTGAAGGAGGTCAGCGTGAGCGGCTGGCGGAACTTCGGCTCGGCGACGAAGGTGCCGCTGCCGTGGACCCGGTAGACCAGGCCGCGGGCGGCCAGGCCCTCGATCGCCTGGACCACGGTCGCCCTGGCCACCCCGTAGCGCTCGTTCAGCAGCCGCTCGGAGGGGAGCTGGTCGCCCGGCTCCAGCCCGGCGATCACCCCTTCGAGGATCTCCTGGAGCTGCTCGCCCTTTGGCTTGTCGTCCGAGAGGGCCTCGGGGAGGGGAGCGGCCAGGGCACCCTGCTGCCTTCCTCGCATGGCAAGAGTCTACCCGAGCAATCGTGAACTGGACTGGTCCACCCTCTTGACGAACTGGACTGGTCCACTTTATCGTGCTCGCACGGCACCCGAGCAACCGGGAAAGGCGTTCGGTCATGACCCTGCTCGACCGCTACTTCGACGCCGCCAGGGCCGCCCTGGGGGAGGTCGCGGCCACCCAGGCCGAGCCGCTGGAGGCGGCGGCCCGGCGGATGGCCGACAGCGTCGCCGCCGGCGGCGTGCTGCACCTGTTCGGCGCCGGCCACTCCCAGAGCGTGGCGCTGGACGCCTACTGGCGCGCCGGCGGCCTGGCCTGCGTCCACCCGATCGTCGACCCCGGGCTGAGCCCGGCCGCCGGCCCGCGGGTGGCCGCCGCCGAGCGGGAGGCCGGCCGCGCCGCCGCCCTGCTGGACGGCGAGGACCTGCGGCCCGGCGAGGTCGCCCTGGTGATCTCCAACTCGGGGGTCAACCCGCTGCCGGTCGAGGTGGCCCTCTGCTGCCGCGAGCGCGGCGTGGCCGTGGTCGCCCTCACCAGCGTCGCGCAGGCCGCCGCCACCGCCCCCAGGCACCCGGCCGGGCGCCTCCACGAGCTCGCCGACCTGGTGATCGACAACCGCTGCCCGCCGGGCGACGCCGCCCTGCCGCTGGACGGCGGGCCGGCGGTCGGCCCGCTGTCCAGCGTGGTCGGCACGGCCGTGGTCGCCGCCCTGGCCGCCCGGGTCGCCGAGCTGCTGGCCGAGCGCGGCCTGACCCCGCCGGTGCTGGTCAGCCAGAACCTCGACGCCACCGGCGCCAACCCCAACGACGGGCTGCTCGACGCCTACCTGGCCCGGAGGGGTCCGGGGAACCCCAAGGGGGTGCCCCGGAGGATCGGGCGGACCAGGTCGCGGCCATGAGCGGGCTGCTGTTCAGCGGCGCCCGGGTCCTCACCCCCGGCGGGGAGTGGCCGACCGGCTGGCTGGCGACCGACGACCGCCGCATCGCCCGGATGGGCCAGGGCGCCCCGCCGCCCGGCACGCCCGGCCTCCAGGTCGACGCCCGCGGCCTGACGCTGCTGCCCGGCTTCGTCGACGTGCACGTCCACGGCGCGGTCGGGGTGGACGTGATGGACGCCGACCCGGACGGGCTGCGCCGCATGGCCCGCTTCTTCGCCCGCCACGGGGTGACCGCCTGGTGCCCGACCACCTGGACCGGCTCCGAGCGGGACACCCTGCGGGCCCTGGAGGCGGTCGCCGAGGTGGCCGGGCCGGTCGACGGCGGCGCCACCGTGCTCGGCGCCCACCTGGAGGGCCCGTTCCTGAACCCCGCCCGCTGCGGCGCCCAGGACCGCTCGCTGATCCGCGTCGCCGGCCCCGCCGAGGTCGAGCGGCTGCTGGCCAGCGGGGTCGTCCGGCTGCTGGCGGTCGCCCCGGAGGTGGAGGGCAACGCCTGGCTGGTGGCTGCGGCGGCCGGCCGCGGCGTGACCGTGGCCGCCGGCCACACCGACGCCACCTACCAGCAGGCGCTGCGGGCGGTCGCCGACGGGGTCCGCCACGTCACCCACGCGTTCAACGCCATGCGCCCGCTCGGCCACCGCGAGCCGGGCATGCTCGGCGCCGCCCTGACCGTGCCCGAGCTGACCTGCGAGCTGATCGCCGACAACGTCCACGTCCACCCGGCCGTCATGCGGCTGCTGCTGCGCGCCAAGGGGTCGGAGGGGGTGGTGCTGGTGACCGACGCGGTGCGGGCCGCCGGCCTGCCCGACGGCGCCTACGAGCTGGGCGACCGCCAGGCCATCAAGATCGACGGGGCGATCCGGCTGGGCGACGGCACCCTGGCCGGCAGCGTCCTCACCCTCGACCGCGCCCTGCACAACCTGCAGGCCGCCAGCGGCCGGCCGCTGGCCGAGCTGTGGCCGGCGACCAGCCGCAACGCGGTCCGCGCGCTCGGCCTGGACGCCGCCACCGGATCGCTGGCGCCGGGCAAGGACGCCGACCTGGTCCTGCTCGGCCCCGACCTGGAGGTGGTTGCGACCGTCGTCCAGGGCGAGATCGTGCACGGCGCCGAGCGCCTGCCGGGCGCGTCCGCCCGGGTCCGCTCGCCCAGCGGGGACGGCACCTCGGGCCGTGCGCCGCCGACCCACCAGCCCCGACCGTCAGGCCCCTCGTGAAGGGAGCAGGCCCATGTCCCGCCGTCTCCTCGTCCCCGCCGTCCTCGCGGCCGCCCTCATGGTGGTGCTGGCCGCCTGCGGCAAGTCGTCCGACAACAAGCAGTCGGCCGCCAGCAGCGGCCCCCAGACGCTGACCGTCTGGCTGATGACCGGCAGCGCCCCGCCGGCGATCATCGACGGCGTCAACGCCGCCCTCAAGCAGGCCCACCCGAACGTCACCGTCAAGGTCCAGCTGCAGCAGTGGAGCGACGTCACCACCAAGCTGGACGCCGCCTTCGCCGGCGCCAACCCGCCAGACGTGATGGAGCTCGGCAACACCCTGGTGTCCAAGTACGGGGCCGCCGGCGCGCTCGCCGACCTCACCGCCCGCAAGGGCACCTTCGAGAACAGCGGCAGCTGGCTGCAGTCGCTCACCGAGTCCTGCACGGTGGACGGCAAGCTGGTGTGCGCGCCGTACCTGGCCGGCAGCCGCGCGATCATCTACCGCAAGAGCATGTTCGCCAAGGCCGGCATCACTGGCGCCCCGACCAGCTTGGCCGAGCTGCAGGCCGACGCCCAGAAGCTGATGAGCGCCAACAGCGGCGACCCGCGCTTCTCCGCCGTCTACTTCCCGGGCAAGTACTGGTACGCCGCGCTCCCGTTCATCTGGGACTTCGGCGGGCAGATCGCCGTGCAGCAGGGCGACCAGTGGAAGGGCGCCGTCGACAGCTCCGAGGCGCAGCAGGGCCTCAGCGCCCTGAAGCAGCTGGTCGACTGCTGCTCGCGGGCCAACAAGAGCGGTGACGAGGCCACCCAGGACCAGGCGTTCGCCCAGGGCCACATCGCCATGATCGTCGCCAACGGCTGGGAGAAGGGCGTCATCCTCGACAAGAAGACCGGCAACCCGAAGCTGGCCAAGGACCTCGGCGTGTTCCCGGTCCCCAGCCACAACCCCGGCCAGACCGCCCCGGTGTTCCTCGGCGGCTCCGACCTCGGGGTCGCCGCCAAGAGCAAGAACGCCGACCTGGCCGCCGAGTGGGTGAAGCTGCTCACTGGCACGCAGTTCCAGACCAGGATGGCGACCGAGGGCGGCGTCATCCCCAACGCCACCACCCTGCTGAACCTGCACGCCAAGGACCCGTACCTGTCGGTTTTCGACGCCACCGCCAAGAACAGCCGCTTCACGCCCACCTCGCCGAACTGGGCCAACGTCGAGTCCGCCAACGTCCTGCCGGACATGCTGGTGGCGATCTTCACCGGTCGCCAGAGCGTGCAGCAGGCGACGGCCAAGGCCAGTAGCCAGATCAGCCAGGTCCTCAACAGCGGCAGCTGACGGGACCCTGGTGCGCGCCGTCGAGTCGACCGCCGAGCCCGACCTCGAGTCGGCCCGGCGGCGCGCGCCCGCGGTCGACTGGCCCAGGCCGGTCGGGCGGCGGCTGCGGCCGCTGGTTCCGTACGCGCTGCTCGCCCCGAGCCTGGCGGTGATCGGCGCGATCCTCGCCTGGCCGCTGTACCAGCTGGTGCTGATCTCCTTCCAGCAGTACGGGCTCAAGGAGCTGTTCCAGCACAAGGGCCGCTTCGTCGGCCTGGCCAACTACCGGAGCGTCCTGGGCGACCCGTTCTTCTGGTCGGTGGTGGTCAGGACGGTCGTGTTCGCCACCACCTGCGTCGCCCTCACCATGGTCGCCGGCACCCTGGTCGCGCTGCTGCTGCGGCGGGTCGGCCGGCGGATGCGCCTGCTGGTCACGGCCGGGCTGGTGTTCGCCTGGGCGATGCCGCCGATCACGGCGGTGTCGGTCTGGCAGTGGATGTTCGACTTCGAGTTCGGCGTGGTGAACTGGGTGCTCACCAAGGCCCACGCCGGCCACTTCATCAACCACAACTGGTTCGACCAGCCGCTGCAGGGCTTCGCGGTGATCGTGCTGGTGGTCGTCTGGGGCGCGATCCCGTTCGTGGCCATCACCCTGCACGCCGGCCTGACCCAGGTGCCGGCCGAGCTGACCGAGGCGGCGCTGGTCGACGGGGCCAACCCGTGGCAGCTGTTCCGCCGGGTCACCTTTCCGCTGCTCAA
>DASQWY010000344.1:0-2443 GCA_035640005.1 Actinomycetes bacterium | reverse complement strand
CGAGAAGCGCCCGCCGAAGTTCGAGGGCGCCTGAGCCGGGGGCTCGGCCCCGGCTATCCACAATCTCGCTCAGGGGCATGGAACACCCGCGGCGGATTGCGTACGGTTTTCGTACACAGCAAACCGTGCGGAGGGGACCAGGCCATGGAGATGGAGGAGCTCGGGCGCCGGCTGCGGCGCGCCCGCCTCGCCGCCGGCCTGTCGCAGGCCCAGGTCGCCGAGGCGCTGGGCATCCCGCGTCCGGCGGTGTCCCGTATCGAGTCCGGGCGGCGGTCCGTGCGCAGCGTCGAGCTGGCCAAGCTGTCGCGGCTGTACGGCAAGCCGGCGGCCCTGTTCCTGCTCGAGCCCGAGGGCGCCCCGGCGCTGCGCTACTTCCGCTCCACCGCGCCCGCCCGGGACTCCGACCGCGAGGTGATCGACCAGGCCGCGGACTGGTGCCACTACTACGCCTGGCTCGAGCAGGCCGCCTTCGGCGAGCAGCGCTACGAGTTCCCGACCTACCCGGTGCCCCGCGGCCGCGCCATCGACCAGGGCGAGCACCTGGCCCGGCAGGAACGGCGCCGCCTCGGGCTGGGCGGCGTGGCGTCGGTGCCCTCCGTGGTGGCGGTGCTCGAGCACGAGGGCGTCAAGGTGTCGATCCGCTCCTTCCCCGCCGGGTCCCAGGTGTCCGGCTGCTACTTCTTCTCCACCGCGGTGGGCCCCTGTGTCCTGGTCAACCGCAACGACCCGCCCAGCCGCCGCCGCTTCACCGCCGCGCACGAGTACTCCCACTTCCTGGTCGAGCAGGACGGCATCGAGGGGGAGGTCTGCGCGCCGCCGCGCCGCTACGAGTTCTCCGAGATGCGCGCCAACGCCTTCGCCGCGGCGTTCCTGCTGCCGCCCGGTGGCGTGGTGACGTGGCTGCGGGATCTGGACCTCCAGCCCGGCGAGGTCGCCGCCGAGCACGCCGTGCACCTCATGTACCACTTCGGCGTCAGCTACCAGGCCGTCCTGTGGCGGCTGCTGAACCTGGGCTGGATCGCCCACGACCAGCGCGAGCGCCTGGCCGCGGTGACCCCGGGCACCGCCGGCCGCGCGCTCGGCCACGGGCCCGGGGAGCCCGGCGACACCGAGTCCGAGCCCGACCGCTTCCGCACCGTCGCGGTCGAGGCGTGGCGTGCCGGCGAGATCTCCCTGGGCAAGCTGGCCGAGCTCCTCGACACGCCGCGCTCGCAGCTCCGCGCCATCCTCAACCGTCCACCGCTCGAACAGAAGAGGCCCAGCCGTGCACCCGCCGCCGAGCCCGATTGGCTTTGACGCCTCCGTCCTCATCAACTTCTGCGCGGTGAGGCGCCTGGAGTTGCTGGTCCGCGCGGTCCCGGCGCCGCGCTACGTGCTGGTGGACGTGCTCGGCGAGCTGGAGCGCCCGGCCTGCCGGCGCCAGGTCGAGACCGCCGTGCGGCGCGAGGAGCTGCTGCCGGCCAGGCTCACGCGGGTGGAGCTGAAGTGGTGGTCGCGCTACACCCTCCGGCTGGACCCGGGGGAGTCGGCCACGCTGGCCGCGGCGGTCTCGCGGGGCTGGTCGGTCGCGGTCGACGAGCGGGCGGCCAGGCGAACGGCCCGCCAGGACCTCGGCCAGCAGCGGCTCACCGGCACGGTGGGGGTGCTGCGCGCCGCCGTCGCCGCCGGCTGGGCCACGACGGAGGAGGGCAACGACCTGCTCAGCCAGATGATCGTCGGCGGCTACCGCTCGCCGGTGAGCTCCCTGTATCCTCGCCGCCCCGCCGAGTCCCTGGAGCTCTAGCGCACCGTGACCCATGACGAACTGCTCCAACTGGCCCGCGAGCTGAGCCAGCGCCTGCTCGCCAGGCACGGCACCCAGGCGATCCTCGCCGTGGGCGTGCACGGCGCCGTCGCCAGGGGCGACGACGGCGACGCCTCCGACCTGCACCTGGCCGTGGTCACCACCGGCCCGGAGGTCGAGGTCGCGGGCCGCATGCTGCGGCACCGCGGGATCGTGGTCGACGTCGGCGCCATCGCGGCCGAGGAGTATCTCGACGAGGCGGGCCACATCGGGCCGCTGTGGCCGCTCGCCGCCGACCAGTACCTGCACCACCTGCCCCTGCACGACCCCACCGGCTTCCTCGACAAGCTGCGGCAGGCGCACGAGTCGGCGGTCGCCTCCAGCCCGCCGGAGACCTTCCTGGCCGCCGCCGGCTACGACCTCGCCGAGCTGGCCTCCTGGGAGGCCAGGGCCCGCGCCGACGAGCTGAACGGCGACCTGCCCGGCGCCCTGCTCGCGGTCAAGGAGGGCGCCGTGCTGGCCGCGCTGGTGATCGGGCTGGTGGGCCGCACCCCCTACCGCGACGCCGGCCACGCGCTGCGCGCCGCGGCCACCGCGACCGGTCTCCCCGGCGGGTTCACCGACCAGTACCGGCGGTTGCTGGCACCCACCATCGACCCC
>DASQWY010000343.1:0-2462 GCA_035640005.1 Actinomycetes bacterium | reverse complement strand
CCCGCTGTTCGGCCGCATCCGCATCGAGCACTGGGCCGAGGCGCTCAACCAGGGCCTGATCGCCGGCCGCAACATGGCCGGGGCCGGGGAGCGCTACGACCGCGTCCCCTACTTCTACTCCGACCAGTTCGACCTGTCGCTGTCCTACCTCGGCCACGTCGCCAGCTGGGACCGGCTGGTCGTGCGCGGCGACCGGCAGGTCGCCGAGCCCCGCTTCGTGGCCTGGTACCTGCGGGAGCACGTGCCGCGCGCGGCGCTGATCGTCAACGACTGGGACGCCGAGGATCCGGTCCGCGAGGTGATCCGCCGCGCCGAGCCGGTCGACCCCGAACGCCTGGCCGACGAGGGGACGCCGCTGGACGCGCTGTAGGCGTTCGGGGCGTTCGCGGCCGGGCATGGAAGGGCCCCCGCGCCATCCGGGGGGGCCAAGACAGCGCGAGGGGCCGCAAGCTGCATAGTACTGCCTTTTCGCCCTCCATGTTGTCCCGTCAACGGACGACGGTTGGGCTCCAAGGCCGCCGGCAGACCCGCCCGCGGCGGCGGCCAGCGGCATCTGCGCTGGTCAGGGCGGGGTGCCTCCGGGCGCCAGACTCGCTACTGTGGTCGCGCGATGCGCGCTCCGGGTTCGTGACAGGGCGTCCGTGACAGAAGTGTTACAGAAGGTTACAGAAGGACGGATACCAGGCCTTGGACCACACCATCCTGACCCGCAGGCCCAAGCTGCGCCGGCCCTTCCTGCTGGCGGCGTTCGAGGGCTGGAACGACGCCGGCGAGGCGGCCACCACCGCGCTGGACGCGGTCGGCGCGTCGCTGGAGGCCGACACCTTCGCCGTCATCGACCCCGAGGAGTTCTTCGACTTCCAGGTGACCCGCCCGCACGTGCGGGTGGTGGACGGCGGCCAGCGGCGCATCGACTGGCCGGCCGTGGAGCTGCGCGCCGCCCGCCTGCCCGGCAACGAGCGCGACCTGATCCTGGTCCGGGGGGTGGAGCCGAACCTTCGCTGGAAGACCTTTGCCGGCGAGGTCGTCGAGCTGGCCGGCCGCTTCGGCGTGGAGATGATGGTGACGGTCGGGGCGCTGCTGGCCGACGTGGTCCACAACCGGCCGGTGCCGGTGGTCGGCTCCACCAGCGACCCGGCGCTGGCCGACCGGCTGGGCCTGGTGACCTCCTCCTACGAGGGGCCCACCGGCATCCTCGGCGTGCTGGCCGAGGCCGCCAGGCAGGCGGGCATCCCCGCGGTCGGCCTGTGGGCGGCGCTGCCCGCCTACGTCAACGCCGTGCCCAACCCGCACGCCGCCGTGGCGCTGATCGAGCGGCTGCAGAGCCTGCTGCCCCTGTCGGTCGACACCAGCCCGCTGCGCCGGCAGACGGAGGCCTTCGACCGCACCGTCGACGAGGCGCTGGCCGAGGATCCCGAGCTGGCCGGCTACGTCGAGCAGCTGCAGGCGGACGCCGAGGAGGGCCCGTCCCTGGACGACCGGCCGGACCTGCTGGTCGCCGAGGTCGAGCGGTTCCTGCGGGAGAACCCGGGCGGGCGGCAGTAGGGGCTGGGACGGAGGACGGCCCGCCGCTGTAGCGGCGGGCCGTTGGCAGCGATCGCGTCAGGTCTGTGGCAGCGGGCGGACGTTGGCCGCCTGGAGGCCCTTGGGGCCCTGGGTGACGTCGAACTCCACGAGCTGCCCCTCGTCCAGGGTGCGGTATCCCTCCATCTGGATGGCGGAGAAGTGCACGAACACGTCCTCGCCGTCCGGCCGAGCGATGAAGCCGTACCCCTTGTCAGGGTTGAACCACTTCACGTAGCCGCTGGTCACGAACTCCTGTCCCCTCCCTTCACCTGCGACGCCCGACCGTGCCGGGCCGGCAGCCGGCCCGGGGGCAGGGACAGCTCCTATCGCACGCCGGGCGCCTGCTCCCCCTCGGCTGGATGCTAGCACCAGCTCACTCAAGTCAATAGGCTCAAGAGCGTCGATCTCGTCGAAAGTGCTGACGCATCCACGCCGAAGGCGGCGAACCGCAGCCGGACCAGGCAAGATGGAGTGGGCACGGCCGTGCCCGCCCCCGTGCGGAGGAGGCAGCCAGCGTGGAACCCGTCGTCCCGTCGCGCGGCTGGGGCGTCACCCACCTGTTCTTCCGGGTGCACCCGGGCCGCGTCCCCGAGCCCGGCCAGGCCGGCAAGGAGCTGGTCGCCGCCCTCGAGTCCTTCGAGGCGGCAGCCGACCACCAGGTGCTGTGCTCGCTGGTGCTGGGGCTCAAGGCCGACCTCGGGGTGATGGCGCTCGGGCCCGACCTGACCAGGCACGAGCAACTGGGCAGGAGCCTGCGGGCGCTGCCGGCGCTGGAGCCGGCGTACTCGTTCGTGTCCATGACCGAGGTCTCGGAGTACATGGAGACGGTGGAGGAGGCCCGCGCCCGCCTGCTTGCCGACGGCGGCGGGCGGGTCGAGGAGCGGCTGGCCAAGGCG
>DASQWY010000342.1:0-3238 GCA_035640005.1 Actinomycetes bacterium | reverse complement strand
TCGTGGCCGGGCATCCCGAGCTACGTGGCGGGCTGCCCGCCGTTCACGGTGGCAGGTTGCCTACGAGCGCCGCAGGAAGTCCAGCAGCTCGTCGTTGACGTCCCCGGGGCGTTCCTGCTGGGTCCAGTGGCCGCAGCTGGGCAGCAGGACGATCCGGCGCAGGTTCGGCACCGCCGCCTCCATCGGCTCGAGCTTCCCGAACAGCACCGCGGGATCGCGCCGCCCGCCGATGAACAGGGCCGGCTGCCGCACGCCCGCCGTGCCGATCTCGGGGTGCTCGTGCCAGTCGCGATCCTGGTTGCGGTAGACGCCCAGCGGCCCCCGGAAGCCGGTCCGCTCGTACGCCCGGGCGTACTCCTCCAGGTCCTCCCCGCCGAGCCAGCCCGGCAGCTGGTCGGGCTCCGGCATGCCGTCCAGCACCCGACCGGACGGAGCCCGTTCCTTGAACAGGCGCGGGACCAGGTCGGGCGGGGCGTCGCCCGAGAGGGCGTACATGAACAGGCGCATCGACCGGCGGGGGTCGGCCTCCAGCTCCGTCTCGGTGACGCCCAGCGGGTAGGGCGAGACGGGGGCGCCGCCGGCGACGAACTGCCGGAGCACCTCGCTGGGGGGCGCCGGCGGCCGGGGCCGGTACGGCACGCTGAGCGCCACCAACCCGGCGACCCGCTCCGGGAACAGCTCGGCGCACGCCCAGGCGACGTTCGCGCCCCAGTCGTGGCCGACCAGCACGGCCTGCTCGGCGCCGAGGGCGTCCAGCAGGCCGACGACGTCGGCGGTCAGGTTCGACGGTGCGTAGCCCTCGTCCGCCGCCGAGGCGTCGCTGCCGCCGTAGCCCCGCAGGTCCGGCGCGACGGCGTGGAAACCGGCCGTGGCCAGGGCGGGGAGCTGGTGTCGCCACGAGTACCACAGCTCCGGGAACCCGTGCAGCAGGACGACCGGCGCCCCGCTGCCCGCCTCGGCGACGTGCATGCCGATGCCGTTGGCCTGCAGCCGGCGGTGGGTGACGCCCTCGTTCGTCATCGCTGGGTTCCTCCGGCTTCATTGTCGCAGCGGTGTGGCAGCATCCGGCAGTGACGAGCCGGTACCTCAGTCGCGGGCGCAGGAGACCAGCGCCAGTCCCCAGGCGGAGATGGTGGACGGATCCGCGACGAGGTGGTCCTTGCCCCGGGCCGTCCACAGGTACGGGCCGGCGGCGGTGCCCGAGGCATTGACGGGAACGCTGGCGGTGAGCAGGCTGCCCGCTCCCTGCCAATGGGTCTCGGCGCCCCCGCCGACCAGCGCCGGACCATCCTCGGCCCGGCAGTCCACGCCCGGGTGCGGCACCACCGGGTAGGAGTCCGCGCGGAAGCGCACCACCGTCAGGCCCCTGGCGGCCAGGAAGCTCCGGGTCACGCCGATGGCGAAGGCCGTGACCGTGGCGGGGCTGGGGTACACGTGGTCCTTGGCGGCCGCGTACCAGCCCTGCCCGGCGGCCGGACGGGACGCCCACAGCAGGCTGCCGGTGCCTTCCCAGTTCGCCCTGGCACCCCCGCCGACCAGCACGTAGCCGGCGGGAAGCATGGCCGTGGCGTCGGGGTGGGGGGCCGGCGCCGAGGTGGCGTCCATGATGGTGTAGTCCGGCGGCGGGATCGACACCGCGATGCAGGCGACGCCGATGGTGGCGGGGCTGGACTGGCCATGGTCCTTGGCCCGCGCCTCCCAGTCCGTGCCGGTCGCGCTCGCCGGGAACGCGGCGGTGAGCAGGCTGCCGGGGCCGTTCCCATAGTCCACGAACGCGCCGCCCCCGAGGATCGGGAGCCCGGTGGTGCTCATGGCGATGGTCGGGTGCGGGGCGGTCGTGGTGGTCTTGTCCTCGTGCAGCTCGATCGTCAGGCCGTGGAAGGTGTAGGTCGTCGTCAGCGTCATCGCGCAACCCCCTCGCCGGATCCCACCTCAAGGTGGCAGCCCGGCCGCTGCCTCGGCTGTGCTCCCGGTCACCGGCCGCCGGTGCCGTTGGTCACGGGGTCGGGCCAGGCCGGACTAGCCCAGCAGGTCGCGGACGCGGGCGGCCGACACCTGGTTGCCCTTGCGCTGGTACAGGTCGAGGGCCTGGCCGAGCAGCGGCTCGGCCTCGGCGGCGCGGCCCGCCAGGCGCAGCACCGCCGCCAGGTCGGCCAGCGCGTTGGCGCGCATGTTCAGCATGTCGGTCGGCTGGGCCATCGCCACCGCCTCGCGGGCCAGCCGCTCGGCCTCGGCGGTGTCGCCGCGGCCGGCCAGCACCCTGGCCATCGGCCCGCGCCGCTCGACCTGGGCGTAGAGGTCGTCGCGGACGGCCAGCTCGCCCGACAGCGACGCCAGCCGCAGCGCCTCGTCGTCGCGGCCCTGCTCCCGCAGCGCCCGCGCCAGGTTGGCGGCCAGCTCCGAGCGCAGGCCGCGCTCGCCGGTCCGTTCGAGGATGCCGTAGCCCCAGCGCAGCCGCGCCTCGGCGGCGGCCGGGTCGCCGGCCAGCAGCTCGGTCACGCCCAGGAACTGGCTGCAGATGGCGGCGAAGCGGTTGGGCCCGAGCTCCTCCGCCAGCGCGCTGGCCTGCTCGCCGAGCTGGCGGGCCACCTCGAAGCGGCCCTGCATCGCGTGCAGGCCAGCCAGCGCGTGCAGCGCGCCCAGCTGCACCCGGTAGTTGTCGCCCGCCCGCTCGCGGATGTCCTCGCAGCGGCGGATGCCCTCGGCGACCGGCGCCGGCCCCCAGAACGCCGCCTGCGCCAGCACGTACAGGCTGGTCGCCTCCAGCAGGTCGTCGTCGGCCCGGTGGGCGTGCTCGTAGGCCAGGCGCATCTCCTCCTCGGCCGGCGCGATGCGGCAGCGCAGGTAACTGTCCAGCGCCAGCAGCCGCCAGGCGCGCGCCTGGCCCTGCTCGTCGCCCAGCTCCTCCAGCAGTGCCAGCACCCCCTGCACCTCCGACCGGAAGGTGTTGGGGCCGCTGTCGGGCCGGTCCGGTTCGGCATCCAGCCGCAGGTCGAGCTTGCCGAGCGCGGCGTGGGCGCGCAGCGCGGCGTCGCCGGTGCGGTCGGCGGCGGCCAGCGCCTCGTCCAGCAGCCGCGAGGCCCGGTCCCAGTCGAAGCCCTGCACCAGCGCCTCGCCCAGCTCGGTGAGCAGGTGCAGCCGGCTGGGGTCCTCGGGCGGCAGCAGGGCGATGGCCCGGTCGAGCAGGTTGATCGAGGCGGGCAGGTCGCCCCGCCCGACCGCGCGGCGGCCGGCCGCC
>DASQWY010000341.1:0-10050 GCA_035640005.1 Actinomycetes bacterium | reverse complement strand
GGCCGCCCGGCGCAGCAGCGCCACCGCCTGCTCGGCCGGCACGCCGAACTTCGCCTGGTCGTGGCCGGTGCGGATGGCGGCGGCGGTGTCGACCTCGACGGCCGGGTTGACGCGCACCGCGAACCGCCCGGCGGTCCCGAGGCGGCCGGCGATCGCCTGCAGGGCGTCCAGCTCCTCGGCGGACTCGACGTGGACGGTGACGCCCCGCGAGCAGGCGAGCGCCAGCTCGGCCTCGGTCTTGCCGACGCCGGCGAGCACGGTCGCCGCCGGGTCGCCCCCGGCGGCGAGCACCCGCAGCAGCTCCCCGCCGCTGACCGCGTCGAAGCCGGCTCCCAGGGCCGCCAGCCGCTCCAGCACGGCCAGGCTGGCGTTGGCCTTGACCGAGTAGAGCACGCCGGCGCCGAGCGGCTCGAAGGCGGCCGCCACCCGCCGGTAGGCGCCGGCCACCGCGTCCAGGCTGTAGACGTAGGCGGGGGTGCCGGTGGCCGCCACCACCTCGTCCAGCGGCAGCCCCTCGACGTGCAGGCGGCCGTCGCGGTAGGCGAACGGGGTGGCGTCGGTCATCGTGCCCGGGGCCGCGCGCCGCCGTCAGGCGAACGCGGGCAGGGGCGCGCCCGCCGCCGTTCGGGCAGGGACGCGCCCGGGCGCGGGCGCCAGGTCGAGCGCGTAGGCCAGGCCGGGGTCACCGGCCCGCTGGCGGCCGGCGCCGACCGGCCGGAAGCCGGCGCGCTCGTACAGGCGGATCGCGCGGTCGTAGCGGTGGCGGGTGGTGAGGGTCAGGCGCCGCATGCCGCGCGCCCCGGCGGCGTCCAGCACCGCCTCGAGCAGGGCGCGCCCCACGCCCCGGCCGCGCGCCTCCGGCAGCAGGAACACCCTGCGCACCTCGCCGGCGCCGGGCCCGGTGCGCAGCAGCCCGGCGGTGCCGACCACCCGCCCGGCCGCGTCGACGGCCACGAAGAAGGCGCCGCCGCCGGCGCGGTAGCTGGAGGTGGGGGCAAGGACGTCGGCGTCCAGGCGCCGCGGCTCGAACGGCAGCCCGTGCTCGTCCAGCACGCGCCGCACCACGGCCGCAGCCGCCGCCGCGTCGGCATCGGTCCCGTTGCGGATCCGCATCGGCATCGGCATCGCTCCCCGGCTCCCCCTCTTCCATCCCTCCCGGCAGCGTTGCATACTCATACGATGGCCGCAACCATGATGCGGCAGCCAGAACGCACGAATCTGCTGGGTCTTGCATATTTTCACTACTGATTGAATACTTATTCTGATGAGGACGAGGACCGCCGGCATCCTGGGCGCCTCCGGCTACGCCGGGGCGGAGCTGCTGCGCCTGCTCGCCCGCCACCCCGGCTTCCAGGTCGCCTGGGCGTCCGGCGAGCAGGCGGCCGGCGAGGCGGTCGCCGCCCGCTACCCGGGATTGCGGGCCGCCTACGGCGAGCTGGCCTTCTGCAGCCACGAGCAGGGCCTGGACAAGGGGGCGGACGTGCTGTTCCTGGCCCTGCCCCACGGGCGCGCCGCCGGCCTGGACCCTGCCGCCCTGGCCGCCGGCCTGGTCGTGGACCTCTCGGCCGACTTCCGGCTGCGCGACCCGGCCGCCTACCCGCGCTGGTACGGCGCCGAGCACCCCCGCCCCGAGCAGCTCGGCACCTGGCCGTACGGCCTGCCGGAGCTGCACCGCGAGCGGCTGCGCGGGGCGAGCAGGGTGGCGGTGCCCGGCTGCTACCCGACCTCCGCCCTGCTGGCGCTGGCGCCGCTGGTCCGCGCCGGGCTGGTGGAGCCCGACGGCATCGTGGTCGACGCCAAGTCCGGCCTGTCCGGGGCCGGCCGCTCGCTGGCCGACGCCAGCCTGTTCGCCCAGGCCAACGAGAACGTCACCCCCTACGGGGTGGGCAGCCACCGCCACACCCCGGAGATCGAGCAGGAGCTGAGCCTGGCCGCCGGCCGACCGCTCGCCGTCACCTTCACCCCGCACCTGGTCCCGGCCACGCGCGGGATCCTGGCCACCTGCTACGCGACCCTGGCCGGCGGGGCCGACGGCGGCCGGCTGCACGACTGCCTGGCCGCCGCCTACGAGGGCGAGCCGTTCGTGGACCTGCTGCCCGCCGGCCGCGGCTGGCCGGCGACCCGCGCGGTGGCCACCACCAACCGCGCGCAGCTGGCGGTCGCCGCCGACCCGCGCACCGGCCGGGCGGTGGCGGCGGCCGCCATCGACAACCTCGTCAAGGGCGCGGCCGGCCAGGCGGTGCAGTGCGCCAACCTGGCGCTCGGCCTGCCGGAGGCGGCCGGCCTCGACCTCGTCCCGCCAGGCCCGTGACCGCCGCCACCGTCGACCGCCACCTCGGCGTCACCGCCGCCGCCGGCATCCGGGCGGCCGGCGTCGCCTGCGGCATCAAGCCGTCGGGCGGCCCGGACCTGGCGCTGGTGGTCGGCGACCCCGGCACGCTGGCGGCGGGGGTGTTCACCACCAACCGGGTGGTGGCCGCGCCGGTGGCCTGGTCGCGGGCGCGCCTGCGGGCCTCCGCCGACGCCCGCGTGGTGGTGCTGAACTCCGGCAACGCCAACGCCTGCACCGGCCGGGCCGGCGAGCTGGCGGTGCTGGCCACGGTGGAGCGCGCCGCCGCCGAGCTCGGCTGCCGCCCCGAGCAGGTGCTGGTCTGCTCGACCGGGGTGATCGGCGTGCCGCCCGACGCGGGCCGCCTGACCGCCGGCACCGCCGCGGCGGTCGCCGCGCTCGACCGGGCCGGGGGCCAGGCGGCCGCCGAGGCGATCCTGACCACCGACACGGTCGCCAAGCAGGCAGGGACGCGGGTCCGGGGCGGGGTGACCGTCGCCGGCATGGCCAAGGGCGCGGCCATGCTCGCCCCCGCCCTGGCCCCGCCCGACGGCCGCGCCCCGCCCACCAAGCCACCGTCGGCCACCATGCTGGCCGTGCTGGCGACCGACGCGGTGGCCGAGCCGGCGCTGCTGGCGGCGGCCCTGGAGGCGGCGGCCGCGGTCACCTTCAACCGGATCACCGTCGACGGCTCGCAGTCGACCAACGACACCCTGCTGCTGCTGGCCTCGGGCGCCTCCGGCGCCCGGCCGGACGACGCCGACCTGGCCGGGGCGGTCGAGGCGGTCTGCGCCGACCTCGCCGGCCAGCTCCTGGCCGACGCCGAGGGCGGCACCAGGGTGGTCCGGGTGCAGGTCGGCGGGGCCGCCGACGGCCCGGCGGCCCTGGCGGTCGCCCGCCGGGTGGCCGACAGTCCGCTGGTCAAGGCGGCGGCGTTCGGCGGCGACCCCAACTGGGGCCGGGTGCTGCAGGCGGCCGGCGACGCCGGCGTGGACTTCGACCCGGCCGCGGTGCGCCTGGAGGTGGCCGGCGGCCCCGGGGTCGCCGGCATCGAGCCGCCGGCCGGCGCCGGCCCGCCCGACCGGGTCGTGCTGGTCCGCGACGGCGCCCCCACCGGCGCCGACGGGCGGCCGGCGATGGCCGCGCGCGAGATCGAGCTGCGCCTGCACCTGGGCGGGGCGGGCCCCTGGGTGGAGGTCCGCACCGCCGACCTGACCCCCGAGTACGTCCGCCTCAACGCGGAGTACACCACGTGAGCGGCCTGGAGGCGGCTACCGGCCTCGGCGCCCTGCAGGCCAAGGCGGCCGTGCTGCACGAGGCACTGCCGTGGATCCGCCGCTTCGCCGGCCGCACCGTGGTGGTCAAGTACGGCGGCGCCGCCATGCGCGGCGACAGCCTGGACGCGTTCGTCGACGACGTGGTGCTGCTGCGCTCGGTCGGGGTCGACGTGGTGGTCGTCCACGGCGGCGGCCCGGAGATCAGCGAGCTGATGGCCCGCTTCGGCAAGCAGCCGGTGTTCGTCGACGGCCACCGGGTCACCGACGCCGAGACCATCGACCTGGTGCGCATGGTGCTGGTCGGCCGCGTCAACCAGGCGCTGGTCGGCCGCATCAACACCCACGGGCGGCTGGCCGTCGGCCTGTCCGGGGAGGACGGCCTGCTGGTGGTGGCCAGGCCGCGGGTCGACCCGGCCGGCCGCGACCTCGGCTTCGTCGGCGACGTCGACGCGGTCGACCCGACCGCCCTGCGCGCGCTGACCGACAAGGGCCTGATCCCGGTGGTGGCCACGGTCGCCGCCGGGCCGGGCGGGCAGCCCTACAACGTCAACGCCGACGCGGTCGCCGGCGCCATGGCCGCCGCCCTCGGGGCCGAGAAGCTCGTCTACCTGACCGACGTGCCCGGGCTGCTCGCCGACCTGGACGACCCCGGCTCGCTGCTGCCGCGGCTCGGCCTGGCCGAGGTGGAGGCGATGCTCGCCGACGGGCGCTGCTCGGCCGGCATGGTCCCCAAGCTCGGCGGGGTGGCGGCGGCGCTACGGGCCGGGGTCGGCAGCGCCCACATCGTCGACGGGCGCCTGCGGCACGCCCTGCTGCTGGAGCTGCTGACCGACTCCGGGGTGGGCACGATGGTCCGCGCCGAGCCGGAGGCGAGCCAACCGTGACCCCCCTACACCTGGAACTGGCCGACCAGCTCGTCCAGGCCCGACGACATCCGCGTCAGCTCCTGGGCGGCCTCCAGGGTGCTGGCCGCGCCCGCGGTGGTGTCCTGGGCGGCCTCGGCGACCTGGTTGACCCGGTCGGTGACGGTCACGGTGCCGGCGGCGGCGTCGTGCATCACCCGCCCCATCTCGCTGGTGGTCGCGCTCTGCTCCTCGACGGCGCTGGCGATGGTCGACTGCAGGTCGGAGACCTGCCCGATCACCTCGGAGATCTGCCCGATGGCGTCGACCGCGGCGCGGCTGTCGCCCTGGATCGCCTCGACCTTGCGGCCGATGTCCTCGGTGGCGCTGGCGGTCTGCTTGGCCAGCTCCTTGACCTCGCCCGCCACCACCGCGAAGCCCTTGCCGGCCTCGCCCGCCCTGGCCGCCTCGATGGTGGCGTTCAGGGCCAGCAGGTTGGTCTGCTCGGCGATCGCGGTGATCACCTTGACGACCTCGCCGATCTCCGAGCTGGACGCGCCCAGCTTGGTGATCGTCTGGTTGGTCTGCTCGGCCAGGTGCACCGCCTTCGCCGCGACCTGCGCGGCGGTGCCGGCGCTCTTGGCGATCTCGTCGATGCTCGCGCGCAGCTCCTCGGTGCCGCCGGCGACCTGCTGCACGCTGCCGCCGACCTCGCCGACCACCCCGGCCGCCTCGGCGGCCTGGCTGGCGGCCTGCTCGGCGCCGCTGGTCATCTGCTGGCTCAGGCCGGTGAGCTGGTCGGAGGCGCTGGCCAGCGCGCGGGAGTTGCCGCGGATCGCCTGCATCGCCCCGCGCAGCCCGCCGACGGCCTCGTCCAGGGCGGCGGCGATCTGGCCGATCTCGTCGCGGGAGCGCACGTCGATGCGGGTGGTGAGGTCCTTGGCGGCCAGCGCCTGCAGCCCGACCACGGTGCGGCCGAGCGGTCCCAGGATGCTGCGCATCACCACCATCCCGAGGGCGACGACGCCCACCACGCCGAGCAGGGCGGCCAGCAGCACCAGCCTGGTCTGCCGGTAGGAGGCGTCCGCCTGGCGCCGCGCCGCGGCCTCCTCGTCGCGCAGCCGCGTGCGCAGCTCGTCCATCATCCCGTCGACCGCCTCGAACGCCTTGGCGACCCCGTCGAGCTTGGCCGCCGCTTCCGCCCGGTCGGAGGCGGCGAGCCTGACGACCTCGCGGGACCGCTCCACCAGCGCCTGGTTGCCGGCGATGATCTGGTCCTGCACGGCCAGCTCGTCGGCCTCCTCGAGCATGCGCGGGTCGCGGTTGGCGGTCAGGTGCTGGGCGAGCTCGGCGGCGTGCTCCTCCAGCTCGTCGGAGGCCTCCTTGAGGTCCCCGCCGGCGACCGCGATGTAGGCGTCGCCGCGGACGACGTCGTGCTCGGAGTCGGCGTCCAGGTGGTTGGCCAACGCCAGCGACGCGAGCCCCTCGCGGACGGCGGCGTCGCTGGCAGCCCGGCTGACGGCGTAGCCGGCGATGGCAACGACCAGCAGGAAGACAAGCGCGACACCGGTCAGCCCCAGCAGCTTGGTCTTGATGGACAGGTTCACAGCGGCATCTCCCTGGCATCTGGACGCAGGTCACGAGCGACGGCGGCCCGCCTAGGTGCTCATCGGCCGTGCGGCGCCCGGGTTGAGAGATTGGTGATGGCATGACGGAGCTGTGGGCCCGGGAGGCGGCCGTGCTGTGGCCGACCTACGCTCGGCCCGAGGTCGAGTTCGTGCGCGGCAGCGGGGTGCGGCTGTGGGACGCGCGGGGCCGCGAGTACCTGGACTTCCTCGGCGGCATCGCGGTGGTGGCTGCCGGCCACGCCCACCCGCGGGTGGTGGAGGCGATCTCGCGGCAGCTCGCCACCCTCGGCCACACCTCCAACCTGTACTTCACCGGGCCGCAGGTGGCGCTCGCCGAGCGCCTGGTCGACCGCTTCGGCGGCGGCGCCAAGGTGTTCCTGTCCAACTCCGGCGCCGAGGCCAACGAGGCGGCCATCAAGGTGGCCCGCCGCTGGGGCCGGGCCACCCGCGGCGAGGAGGCCACCGGCATCGTGGCCGCCGAGGGCGGCTTCCACGGCCGCACCCTGGCGACCCTGGCGGCCACCGGCAAGCCGGCGATGCACCCGCCGTTCGCGCCGCTGCCGGCCGGCTTCACCCACGTCCCGTTCGGCGACGCCGACGCCCTGGCCGCCGCCATCGGCCCACGGGTGGCCGCGGTGCTGGTGGAGCCGATCCAGGGCGAGGCGGGCATCCGGGTGCCGCCGCCCGGCTACCTGCGGGCCGCCAGGGAGGTGACCGCCGAGGCCGGGGTGCTGCTGATCCTCGACGAGATCCAGTCGGGCATGGGCCGCACCGGCCGGCTGTTCGCCCACCAGCGCGACGGCATCCGCCCCGACGTGGTGACCATGGCCAAGGCGCTCGGCTCCGGCTACCCGATCGGCGCCACCATCGCCCGGGCCGAGGTGGCCGACGCCATGCGGCCCGGCGACCACGGCACCACCTTCGGCGGCAACCCGGTCGCCTGCGCGGCCGCGCTGGCCACCCTCGACGTGGTCGAGCCGCTGCTGGACGGCCGCGTCGACAAGGTCGGCGCCCGGCTGGCCGACGGGCTGCAGGAGCTGCGCGGCCGGGTCGGCGGGCGCGCCGAGGTGCGCGGGGCCGGGCTGTGGCTGGCCCTGGACCTGGGCGCGGGCGGCGTCCCCGCCAAGCGGGCCGCGCTAGCCGCCCTCGGCCGCGGCCTGGTGGTCAACCCGGTCACCGAGACCGCCCTGCGGCTGGCCCCGCCCCTGGTGGTGACCGAGGAGGAGGTCGACGAGGGGCTCCGCCGGCTGGCCGGGGCGCTCGAGGAGGTGGGCGCGTGTCGCTGAAGGCCGCCCGCCAGCGGGCGCTGGCCGACCTGCTGCGCACCCGGCAGGTCTCCAGCCAGGCAAGGGTCCTGGAGCACCTGCGCCAGCAGGGGTTCGACGCCACCCAGGCGACCGTCTCCCGCGACCTGGAGGACCTCCGCGCGGTCAAGGTCCGCGCCGCCAACGGCCGCCTGGTCTACGCCCTGCCCGAGCCCGAGGACGGCCGCGCCGTCCTGCACGAGGAGGCCCGCCGGGTCCTCGGCGCCTCCCTGCTGGCGATGGTCCCCAGCGGCAACCTGGTGGTGCTGCGCACCCCGCCCGGCCACGCCGGCGTGCTCGCCTCGGCCCTGGACCGGGCCGCCCTGCCGGGGATCGCCGGGACCGTCGCCGGCGACGACACCGTGCTGGTGGTCTGCGCCGAGCGCACCCCGGGCCGGGCGATGGCCAGGCAGCTGGCATCGCTGGCGGCCGGCGACCGGGAGCCGCCCGGCCCGCCGGCCCTGGCCGAGCGACCGGCCCTCGCCACCCCACCATCCGCCTACCGAGGAGCGCCCGCATGACCCACGCCACCTCCGACCTCGTCGTGCTCGCCTACTCCGGCGGGCTGGACACCACCGTCTCGGTCCACCGGCTCACCCACGAGCAGGGCCGCGCGGTGGTCGCCCTGCTGGTCGACCTCGGCCAGGGCGAGGACCTGCCCGCCCTCGCCCGGCGCGCCACCGCGGCCGGGGCGGTGGACGCGGTCGTGGTCGACGCCCGCGAGCGCTTCGCCGACGAGTTCCTCGCCCCCGCGATCCGCGCCAACGCCCTCTACGAGGGCCGCTACCCGCTGGTGTCGGCGCTGTCGCGGCCGCTGATCGCGCAGCTGCTGGTGGAGGAGGCGCGGCGGCGGGGCGCCGGCAAGGTCGCCCACGGCTGCACCGGCAAGGGCAACGACCAGGTCCGCTTCGAGGTGAGCTGCGGCGCCCTCGCCCCCGACCTGGAGGTGCTCGCGCCGGTGCGGGACGCGGGCATGAGCCGGCCCGAGGCGATCGCCTACGCCGACAAGCACGGCCTCGACCTGGGCTGGATCAGCGCGCAGAGCCCCTGGTCGGTCGACCAGAACCTGTGGGGCCGCACCATCGAGGCCGGCTCGCTGGAGGACCCGTGGGCGGCCCCGCCGGAGGCGGCCTACGCCTGGACGGTCAGCCCGGCCGCCGCCCACCAGGAGCGCGAGGTGACGGTCGCCTTCCGGGCCGGCCTGCCGGCGGCGCTGGACGGCGAGGCGGGCGGCCTGGCGGACGCGGTGGCGGCCCTCAACCACCTGGGCGGGCAGGCCGGCTTCGGGCGGGTGGACATGATCGAGAACCGCCGGGTCGGCATCAAGAGCCGCGAGGTCTACGAGGTGCCTGGCGCCCTGGCGGTGATCGCCGCCCACCGCGACCTGGAGGACCTGACGCTGGACCGCGACGTGCTGCACGAGAAGGCGCGCCTGGAGATCCGCTACGCCGAGCTGGTCTACGACGGGCTGTGGTTCTCGCCGCTGAAGGCGGCGCTGGACGCGTTCGTGGCGCAGACGCAGGCGACCGTCGGCGGCGAGGTGCGGCTGCGGTTCGGGCCCGGCCGCTGCCAGGTCGCCGGCCGCCGGGCCGAGCGCTCCCTGTACCGGCCGGACCTGGCCACCTACGAGCGCGGCGACGCCTTCGACCACGACGCCGGCCGCGGCTTCGTCGCCCTGTGGGGCCTGCCCGTCCGCACCTGGGCGCGGGTCAACGCCGATGGCTGAGGAGCCACCGGCGGATCCAGCCGGGCGGCCGCTGTGGGCCGGGGGGTTCGCCGCCCCGCCCGACCCGGCGATGTGGGCCTACACCTCCTCGCTCGCGGTCGACCGGCGGCTGTGGCGCGAGGACGTCGCCGGCAGCCGCGCCCACGTGCGCGCCCTGCTCGCCGCCGGCGTGCTCGCCGCCGACGAGGGCGCGCTGCTGCTGGACGGGCTGGCCGGGGTCGCGGCCGAGCTGGCCGCCGGCACGTTCGCCTGGCGGGACACTGACGAGGACGTCCACACCGCGATCGAGCGGCGGCTCACCGAGCTGGTCGGCCCAGCCGGCGGCCGGCTCCACACCGGCCGCTCCCGCAACGACCAGGTCGCCACCGACCTGCGCCTGTGGCTCAAGGGCGCCCACGCCGGCGCGGTGGAGGCGTGCGCGGGCCTGGTCGACGCGCTGGTCGGCGCCGCTCGCGCCCACCCCGACGCGGTCCTGCCCGGCCTCACCCACCTGCAGCCGGCCCAGCCGGTGCTGTGGGCGTTCCAGCTGGCCGCGCACGGCTTCGCGCTGGCCCGCGACGCCGGCCGCCTGCAGGACGCCGCCCGCCGGGCCGACGTGAGCCCGCTCGGCGCCGGCGCGCTGGCCGGCTCCTCGTTCCCGCTCGACCCGGCCGCCACCGCCACCGACCTCGGCTTCGCCGGCGCCTTCGACAACGCCATGGACGCCACCGCCGACCGGGACGCGGTCGCCGAGCTGCTGGCGGCCGCGGCCATCGCCATGGCCCACGCCTCCCGGCTGGCCGCCGACGTCGCCCTGTGGGCCGGCCGCGGCTGGGTGTGGCTGCCCGACGCCTGGGCGACCGGCTCCAGCATGCTGCCGCAGAAGCGCAACCCGGACGTGGCCGAGCTGGTCAGGGGGAGGGCCGGCACGGTGGTCGGCCGCCTGGCCGGGTTCCTGGCCACCC
>DASQWY010000340.1:0-7107 GCA_035640005.1 Actinomycetes bacterium | reverse complement strand
ACATGGCCTGCTGGACCTCATCGGTGAGCATGGGCCGAGGGTACCAGGGCGGCCAGGAGGCTAGAATGCGCCGGGTGGAGACGATGGCAGGCCGAGTGGGGGCGGTGGTGGGCGCGCTCGCCGCGACCGGCGCCGCCTGCGTCGCCTACGGCGTGCTGGTCGAGAAGGACTGGTACCGCCTGCGCCACCAGCGCGTGCCGGTGCTGCCGCCCGGCCGGCCGCCGCTGAGCCTGCTGCACCTGTCCGACCTGCACCTGACCGCGGCCGACGGGCGGCGGACCTCGTTCCTGGCCGAGCTGGCGGGCGTCCCCGCCGACCTGGTGGTGCTGACCGGCGACATGCTGGGCGAACCGGACGCGCTGGACCCGGTCCTCGACGCCCTGGCGGGCTTCCGGCCGCGGCTCGGGGCGGTGGCGGTGCTGGGCTCCAACGACTACTGGGCGCCCAGGTTCCGCAACTGGCTCACCTACTTCGCCGGGCCGAGCAGCCGCCGGCCCAGGTCCGAGCGGTCCCGCAACCCCTGGCGGGAGCTGGTCGCCGGGCTGGAGGAGCGGGGCTGGCTGGTGCTGTCCAACCGGCGCGAGCGGCTCGGCGACGTGGAGCTGGCCGGGCTGGACGACCCGCACATCCGCCGCGACGACCCGGCGGTGGCGGTGCCGCCGGGCGGCGTGCCGGCCGGGCTCCGCATCGGCATCGTCCACAGCCCCTACCGCCGCGCCCTGGACGCCTTCGAGCGCAACGGCTACGGGCTGCTGCTGGCGGGCCACACCCACGGCGGCCAGGTCCGCCTGCCCGGGATCGGCGCGCTGGTCACCAACTGCGACCTCCCCCGCGACCGGGTCCGCGGCCTGTCGCGCTGGGGCGGGAGCTGGCTGCACGTCAGCGCCGGCCTCGGGACCAGCAAGTACGCGCCGTTCCGCTTCGCCTGCCGCCCGGAGGCGTCCCTGCTGCAACTGGTCCCCGCCTCCTGACGGCTACCATCGTCATGGCGGGGGCCGGAGGGAGTGGGGAGCGATGGCCAGGGCCGACGTGCAGCCGCGTGGCCCCTCGGAGCCGCGGGAGCCGCGGGAGCCGGGGGAGCCGCGGCGGCCGCGCGGGCCCGAGGCGCGCATCGAGCGGGCGATCGCCCGCATGTACCGCTTCCTGGGCCGCAACCGCTGGACCCGCTTCCCGTGGGCGGTGATCCAGACGTTCTCCCGGGCGCAGGGGGCGCTGCTGTCGGGCAGCATGGCCTACTACACCTTCCTGTCGCTGCTGCCGCTGCTGATGGTGGCGGGGTTCGTGCTCGGCACCATCGCCAACCGCAACGCCGCCGTGCAGGAGGCGATGCTGGCCGCCGCCGCGCAGATCTTCCCGGGCATCAGCAGCCGGGAGATCCTCGACCAGCTCATCGGCGCCCGCGTCGCCTTCGGCGTGTTCGGCCTGGCCAGCCTCGCCTACGCCGGCAGCGGCTTCGTCGGCGCCCTGACCGCCTGCATGAACCGCATGTGGAGGGTGGAGTCGGGCCGCAACCCGATCGGCCAGAAGGCGCTGAACCTGCTGGTGGTGATGCTGCTCAGCCTGGTGCTGCTGGCCTCGGTCGGCATCACCATCTGGGTGGCCTCCACCGCCCGGCAGGTGCTGCGCGACCAGTCCGGCGTGATCGTCGACGTGCTCGAGCAGGTCGCCAGCCCCCTGTCGATGCTGCTGGTGCTGCTGCTGCTCTACCGGCTGCTGCCCGCCCGCACCCTCTCCTGGCCCGGCCAGCTCCCCGGCGCCGTGTTCGGCGGCATCGGCTTCGAGGTCCTCAAGCGCGCGTTCCGCCTCTGGGCCGACAACTCCGCCGGCATCGCCGCCCTCCCAAGAAGCTTGGTATCGGTGGTGCTGCTCCTGGTCTGGCTCGGCTTCTTCGGCCAGCTCGTCCTCTACGGCGCCGCCCTGAACGTGGTCGCCGACCGCAAGCGCCGAGGCGCCCCCCTCTTGCCGGAACTCCCTGCCTGAATCGCCCGGGCACTGGGGGATGCCCTCGCTCACGCCCGAAGGTAGGAAGAAGGAATCGGCCGCACCGTGAATGCCGACGACGCCCGCGCGAGGTAAAGGTGCTTCAGGGCCGCCGCTCCCGTCACACCGGAAGCCTCCGCTCGGGCGCCGCCGACACTTGTCAGATCGTCGGGCCGCCCGAACCCCGCATAGTTCTTCTGGGTGAGATCAGCCTAGTCAATTGTGCCTATCGGTGGACCGGAGGGGACGCTGGCCGTCGGGGGACCCGAGCCCGCCCCTGACCGCCAGCGGGTCGCCCAGGCGGAAGGGGACGATGGTGACGTTGACGTTGTCCATCTCGCCGAGCACGCGGAACACGCCCTGGGCGGTGCGGTCGTGCAGCACCCGGTGCCAGAAGCCCGCGAACGCCCGCTTGGGGATCAGCACCGACACCTCGGTGTCGCCGCGGACCCGCTCGGCGACCGTCTCCTCCACGGTGGCCAGCAGGTTCCGGTCGGGCGCGTCCACCACCTCCAGCGGGATCGGGATGTGCACCTTGGCCCAGAGCTTGGCCAGCTCGCGGGCGTGGTCGGGGTCGACGGCGACGTGCACGGCCGTGATCGACAGCGGGTTGAGCTGGCGGGCGTACTGCAGGGCGGCGATGGTGGCGCGGTCGAGGTCCTCGACCAGCACGATCACCTCGTGGCGCGGCTTGGGCGGGGCGAGCCGGTGGGACACCTCGACCTTCAGCTCGCGGATCTCCGAGCGGTAGGTCGTCTGGGTGCGCAGCAGCAGCAGGACGAGCACCGGGATCGCCACGCAGACCATCCAGGCCCCCTCGGTGAACTTGCCGACGATGATCACGCACAGCACCACCAGCGTGACCACCCCGCCGACGCCGTTGACGGCGATGCCGTAGTGCCAGCCGGGTTCCCGCAGCCGCAGGTGCCGCCGGGTCATGCCGAACTGGGACAGGGTGAACGAGGTGACCACGCCGATCGCGTACAGCGGGATCAGCAGTGAGGTGCGCGCCTGGAAGCCGATGATCAGCACGATCGCCACCACCGACAGCACCACGATGCCGTTGGAGTAGACCAGCCGGTGGCCGCGCTTGCGCAGCTGGCGGGGCAGCAGGGCGTCCTCGGCCGCGAACGAGGCCAGCAGCGGGAAGCCGGAGAACGAGGTGTTGGCGGCCAGCACCAGGATGAGCAGCGTGGCCGTCTGGACCAGCAGGAACATGGCGCTGCCGAGCATGCCGCCGCCGAGCACGTACTTGGCGATCTGGGCGACCAGGGTCGGGAAGCCGTCCGCGAACGGCCGGAAGCCGAGGTGGCCGGCCAGGAAGCTGAGCCCGACGAACAGCGACCCCATGATGAAGGCCATCGCCAGCAGGGTCGTCTTGGCGTTGCGGGCCTCCGGGCGCCGGAAGGCGCTGACCCCGTTGGAGATCGCCTCCACGCCGGTCAGCGCGGTGGTGCCCGCCGCGAACGCGCGCAGGATCAGCAGCATGGTCACCGGCGCGAGCGCCTCGCCGTAGTGCGCCAGCTTGGTGGCGTCCGCCGCCGAGTACTGGACCGGCCCGAGGCCGCCCGCCGCGATCCGCCAGATGCCGAGCGCCACCACCAGCCCCATGCCCAGCACGTACACGTAGGTGGGGATGGCGAAGATGCGGCCCGCCTCGCGGATGCCGCGCAGGTTCCCCCACGCCAGCAGCAGCACGAAGCCGACCGACAGCTCGACCACCCACGGCTGCAGCTCGGGGTACACCGAGGCCATCGCCGCCACCCCGGCCGAGACGCTCACCGCCACCGTCAGCACGTAGTCGATCAGCAGGGCCGCGCCCGCCACCGAGGCGACCACGTTGCCGAAGTTGTCGCGGCTGACCACGTAGGCGCCGCCGGCGGCCGGATAGGCCTCGACCACCTGACGGTAGGAGACCACCAGCAAGAGCAGCAGCCCGGCGATGGCCAGCGACACCGGCAGGGTGAAACGGGTCGCGGCCGCCCCGCCGGCGACCAGCACCAGCAGGATCTCCTCGGTGGCGTACGCGGTCGAGGAGATCGGGTCGGAGGAGAACACCGCCAGCGCGACCCGCTTGGAGATCCGCTCGCTGATGAGCTGGGAGGTCCTCAGGGGCGGGCCGAGCAGGATCCGTTTCGCGCGGTAACGGGGTGACTGGTAACGCCTGGACTGAGGCGGCGGCCCGGCCCGGGGTGCCTGCTCCGGCCGCTTGGCCTCGATGGACACGTGCTGCTCCCTATGGCTTGGATCTGTCGCTCCCAGTATGCGCCCGGACGTTGCGCCGTTGCCGCCGGCTCCCTAACGTGCCGCCGACCGCGCGATACTGGAGCCTCGCAGCGACGAGGAACGAGGAAGGACCTGTCGTGCACGTCGTGATCATGGGATGCGGGCGGGTGGGCTCGGAGCTGGCCGCCCGGCTGGAGGGCCGCGGCCACACGGTCACGGTGATCGACAAGAACCCGAACGCCTTCCGCATGCTCCGGTACGGCTTCAAGGGCCAGCGCATCCAGGGCTACGGGTTCGACGAGGACGTGCTGCGCGAGGCGGGGGTGGAGCGCGCCGGGGCGTTCGCCGCCGTGTCCAGCGGCGACAACTCCAACATCGTCGCCGCCAGGGTGGTCCGCGAGAAGTTCGAGGTGCCCACCGTGGTGGCGCGCATCTACGACCCCCGGCGGGCCGAGATCTACCAGCGGCTCGGCATCCCGACCGTCGCCACCGTGAAGTGGACCACCGACCAGGTGATGCGCCTGCTCGTCCCCGACCAGGTCGCCTCCGACTGGAAGGACCCGACCGAGGGGGTGTCGCTGGTCAGCGTGGTGCTCCCGGACGCCTGGGTCGGCCAGACGGTGGAGGACCTGGAGGCGGAGGGCCACCGCCGGGTGGTCGCGCTGAGCCGCATCGGGCACGCCCGGGTGGCCACCCGCGGCACGGTGGTCCAGGAGGGCGACCAGCTCTACCTGGCGGTCGACGACGAGGGCCTGGACGAGCTGCGCCCGATGATCATGGCCGCCCGCCGCGAGCAGAGCGGGCAGGACCGGGAGCCGGAGGAGCCCGCCTCCGAGGAGGTCCGCTCGTGAGGGTCGCGATCGCCGGGGCCGGCAACGTCGGCCAGTTCATCGCCGCCGACCTGCTGGCAGCCGGCCACCAGGTCACCCTGCTGGAGAAGGACCCCAACGTGCTGGAGACGGCCCGCCCGTCCCTGGAGGGGGCGGAGTGGTTCCCCTTCGACGCCTGCGAGGTGCTGTCGCTGGTGATGGCGGACCTGAGCCACGCGGACGTGGTGGTCGCCGCCACCGGCGACGACGAGGACAACCTGGTCATCTCGCTGCTGGCCAAGCAGGAGTTCGCGGTGCCGCGGGTGGTCGCCAGGGTCAACAACCCCAAGAACCACGGACTGTTCAACGAGGCGTGGGGGGTCGACGTGGCCGTCTCCACCCCGCACATCCTCCGCTCGCTGGTGGAGGAGGCGGTGACCGTCGGCAACATGGTCCGCCTGATGCAGTTCGAGCAGGGCCAGGTGTCGCTGCACGAGGTCACCCTGGCCGAGGGGTCCCCGTCGATCGGCCAGACCCTGCGGGACCTCGGGCTGCCGGTCGACGCCGCCGTGGTCGCCGTGGTCCGCGAGGGGCACGTGGTGGTGCCCAAGGAGGACACGATCTTCGCGGTCGGCGACGAGGTGCTGGCGGTCACCGCCGAGGGCAGCGAGGGCTACGTCCGCGAGGTGCTGGTCGGCGAGCAGCGACCGCGCGCCCAGGACGAGGAGCCCACCCCGGTCGCCGGCGACCCGACCCGCCAGCAGCGAATCGCCGGCGGCTGAGCCTTACTGCAGCTCGTAGGCGGGGTTGTAGAGGGTGAGCCCGCGCTCCCCGGCGACCGGGGTGCCCTCGATCGCCAGGCGCCGGCCGCACTCGATGCCCGCGATCCCCCGCCTGCCCATGAACAGGGCCGCCAGCCGCCCGCTGCCGTCGTCGATCACCACCTCCAGGGTCGGCACCGCGGCCAGCGGCTGGATGCGGATGCGCCGGACCTCCCCCTGGAAGCGGGCGCGCACCCGTGCGCGCGCCTCGGCGATGGGGATCGTCTCGGTGGGCGACGGGACGCTCACGTCCCGATCCGCAGCCGGAACGGGCGGAGCGCCGGCGGCCGGTCCTCGGCCTGGGCGGCCGTGCATTCGGCGATCGCGTCCCGCAGCGCCGCCTGCAGGGCCTCCACGTCGATGCCGTCCCGTGCGGGCCGGTACGGCTCCAGGTAGGCGACGGCGCGGCCGAGCACGCTGATCGCGCCCTTGCAGTTGCCCTGGGTGGCGTGCCACAGCCCGGCGGCGCCCTGGATGATGCCCTTGAGGAAGTCGCGGTCGGGCTGGCCGGCCCGCATCCGCCAGACCTCCTCCCAGACCTCGTGGGCCTCCCAGTAGAGCCCGTCGTTGAACAGCGCGCCGCCGCGGCGGAGCACCTCGTCCTCGGGCAGGGTGAACGGCTCCCAGCCCGGCTTGAAGTCCGGTCGGGTCCCGCGCTTGCGAGTGCTCGCCATACCGTTACCAGGTTAGCAGCCGGTTGTCCGCCAACCGGCGGGCTGGATACACTGCCAGCGCTCGGGATGTAGCGCAGCTTGGCAGCGCGCCACGTTCGGGACGTGGAGGCCCCGGGTTCAAATCCCGGCATCCCGACCACCACGGAGCCCCATTGACCTGGGGCTCCGTGCGCATTTGGGGCCGGCAGGAGCCAGATGCTCACCGTTTGCTCACAACGCTGCCGAGGATGAGGCCGGCGACGATGGCAAGGCCTGAGGTGCCGATGCTGTCTCAGTAGGCCCAGGTGGTAGGTGGTGCCTCACCTCGCGGTGTGCCCGAGGAGTCGTGTTGGGAGGGTCGAAGCCACAGCGAGGCCCGGGTCGGCTGCATAGTCTGGTCAACGACCGCTAGCAGCTCGGCCGAGAGGGTGTCCAGGTCCAGCTGGTCGCGCAGCCGGACGCTATAGGCCTCGATGGTCTTGGCCGCGTCGTACTTGCGCCGGTTGAAGCGCCGGTCCACTGCCTGTTGGATGCGGCGACGGGCGGGCCGGAACAGGGCCGCGACGGCAAGGGTGGCGCCGGCGACCGCCCAGGTCGGTGGCGTGGCGCCCAGCCCAC
>DASQWY010000339.1:0-4435 GCA_035640005.1 Actinomycetes bacterium | reverse complement strand
AGCGGATCGACGTGACGGACGGCCTCGACAGCACGCTGACGATGCTGGGGCACAAGCTGCGCGACGGTGTCACGGTCGTGCGCGAGTACGGCGCCGACGTCCCCCGGATCGAGGCGTACGCCGGCGAGCTCAACCAGGTGTGGGCCAACCTGATGGACAACGCGCTCGACGCGATGGCAGGCACGGGCACGCTGCGGGTGGCGACGCGCGTGGACCGTCGCCGCGCCGCTCGCCGCCGCCGGGGTCGACCTCGCCTGGTGCGAGCGGGCCGCGTCCGTCCTGGAGGGAGCGGCGCTTGCGCCCGGCCTGGAGTGGGTGGCGAGCACCTTCTCGGTCGCCACCTTGCTGGGCGAGGTGAAGGCGTCGACGCGGCGCATCTCCGAGCTCGTCGCCGCCGTCAGGTCCTACTCGCAACTGGACCGCGCCTCGATGCAGCGGATCGACGTGACGGACGGCCTCGACAGCACGCTGGTGATGCTGGGGCACAAGCTGCGCGACGGCGTCACGGTCGTGCGCGAGTACGGCGCCGGCGTTCCCCGGATCGAGGCGTACGCCGGCGAGCTCAACCAGGTGTGGACCAACCTGATCGACAACGCGGTCGACGCCATGGACGGCAGGGGCACGCTGCGGGTGGCGACCCGGGTCGAGGAAGACAACGTCGTCGTCGAGATCGGCGACACCGGCCCCGGCATGCCACCGCAGGTGGCCAGTCGCGCGTTCGAGGCCTTCTACACCACCAAGGACGTGGGCAAGGGCACCGGCCTCGGCCTCGACATCGCACGACGCATCGTCGTGGAGCGCCACGGCGGCACGATCGCCATCGACTCCCGACCAGGTGAAACCGTCCTGCGGGTCCGCATCCCCCTCCGGCCGCCCTCCCCCGGTGCCTGACAACCACCAGGTCAGGCGTCGGCCAGGTGCTCCGCCATGCGGTCGAAGAAGGACGACCACCCTTCCCCAGCGCGCTCGTACCGCTTGGCCGACAAGCGCCCGCGCTGCTGGAACAGCATCTCGGTGCGGCCGTCGCCCAGGTCGCTGAGGACGACGGTCACCAGCTCGTACTCGTTCTCGCCGGGCTGGTCGGAGATGGTGAACACCAGCCGCTTCGGCGCGACCACCTCGCGGTACTCGCCCTTCCAGCGGATCTCGTGGCGGCCGGCGAACATCGTCGCCCGCCACGCGCCCCCCTCCCTGACGTCCATCCACACCGTGGACACCGGCACCTCGGCGTCGCCGCCGCCGAACCAGTCCGCGAAGCGCTCCGGCTCGGTCCACTCCCTCCACACGCGCTCGCGCGGCGCGTCGAAGACGCGGGTGATGGTGATCCCCGGCTCGGCCCCGGCGCCGGCGCTCGGTGGCTCAGCCATTCGCCGCCCCCTCCTCGGTCGCCTGCAGGCGCGCCTCCAGGCGGTCGAAGCTGCCTTCCCAGAACCGCCGGTAGGTCTCCAGCCAATCGACCGCGTCCTTCAGTGGGGCGGCCCGCAGCCGCGAGGGCCGAAGCTGCGCGGTGCGCCCCCGCGTGATCAGCCCGGCGTGCTCCAGGACCTTCAGGTGCTTGGAGACCGCCTGCCCGCTGATGGGGAACGGCTCGGCCAGCTCCTTCACCGTGGCCTCACCCTCCGCGAGACGCCTGAGGATGGCGCGGCGCGTGGGGTCGGCGAGGGCCGCGAAGGTTCTGGTCAGCTGGTCGACCGCCATCTCGTATCCAACCATATTGTTTACCAACCGAACAGTTGGCTATGCTACCGGGCGTCCGACTGGGCCGGCAAGCATCCTATGCGGGAGGAGCACATGGGGAGAATCGTGGTCACCGAGTTCATCTCCGCGGACGGGGTCGTGGAGGATCCGGGCGGATCCGAGCACTTCGAGCGCGGAGGCTGGGCCTTCGAGACCGAGCGAGGGCAGGAGGGCGACCAGTTCAAGCTCGACGAGACGATGGCGAGCCAGGCGCTGCTGCTGGGCCGCGTGACCTACGAGAACTTCGCCGCCGCCTGGCCGTCCAGGGAAGGCGAGTTCGCCGACAAGTTCAACACCATGCCCAAGTACGTCGTCTCCTCGACCCTCCAGGATCCCCAGTGGGGCAACACCACGGTGCTCACCGGCGACGTGGTGGGGGAGGCCGCCAAGCTGCGGCAGGAGCTGGACGGGGACATCGTGGTCCACGGCAGCGCCCGGCTGGTGCAGACGCTGCTGGACCACGACCTGGTCGACGAGCTGCGCCTGATGGTCTTCCCGGTCGTCCTCGGATCCGGCAAGCGCCTCTTCGGCGACACCAGCGCCAAGAAGCCCCTGCGGCTGGCGGACTCCAGGACGGTCGGTGACGGCATCGCCATCCTCATCTACCAGCCGGCCGGCGAGTAGCTCGGCCACCCTCGCGGCCCACGGCGCCCGGCTGCCACCTCGAAACGAATCCCTCGGCGCGCCGCTGGGCGTACTACAGGTGTGCCCGACCTGTTCCCCGGACCGGTGCTCGCGTCGCTGCGGGCCGATCCGGACCGCCCGGCCTTCGAGATCGGGCCGCGTACGGTCTCGCGTGGCGACCTGCTCGCGATGGTGCGCCGGCTGGCCGCCGGGCTGCGCGACGCCGGACTGGGCCCGGGCAAAGGCGTCGGACTGGTCCTCTCGCTGTCGGTCGAGGCGTACGCGACGCACCTGGCGGCCCATGCCCTCGGGTGCCGGGTAGCGGCGGCGCGGCCCGGGTGGAGCCCGGGACAACTCGGCCATGCCCTCGATCGCCGGGTCGATGTGGTCGTCGCAGACACGCCGCTGGACCGGCCGGCACTCCCGCTCGACGAGTTGCTCGACCGCCCCGATCCCGGCGGACCGGTGCCCGAGCTGGCGCGACCCGACGACATCGCCCGGCTCACGTACACCAGCGGCAGCACCGGTCAGCCCAAAGCCTGCGCGCACACGTACAGCGCAATCAGCCTGGCCTACCAGCCCGACCGGTGGGCGCCGGTCCTGGCCCGGCTGCTCACCCGGTTCGAGCGCTGCCTCATCCAGGAGAGCCTGGCCAGCCCGGTGATGTTCACGTACCTCGGGCGCTGCCTGGTGACCGGAGGCACGGCGGTCCTCCCCGAGGGGCTTGGGCTGCCGGAGGCCATCGAAGGGTACCGCGTATCCGCCACGCTCATGCCCCCGGCCAGGCTGCACCAGGTGCTGCGGTCGCGAGCCGACCTGAGCAGCCTGCGCGCGGTGGTGCTCGGCGGCTCACCGGCCAGCCCGGGGCTGTTGCGTGCGGCAACCGAGCAGCTGGGGCCGATCGTCTGGCAGGGCTACGGCCAGGGCGAGGCGGGGGTGATCGCGATGCTCACTCCCGAGGACATCCTCGCCGGGCACGAGGATTCGGTGGGGCGGCCGTTGCCGGCGGTGGAGGTCGCCGTCCGCGCCGGCGAGATCAGCGTACGCAGCCCGCACATGATGGTCGGGTACTGGAACGACCCGGCGCAGACCCGCGAAGTGATCCGGGACGGCTGGCTGCGCACGCGCGACCTCGGCTACCTGGACAGCGCCGGCCTGCTTCACCTGACCGGCCGTGCCCGTGACGTGATCATGGTCAACGCCGAGGTCTGCTACGCCGGCGCCATCGAACAGGTCCTGGCCGGCCACCCCCGGGTCGCCCAGGCGTACGTGGTCGGCGCACCCGATCCGGACACCGGTGAGGCGATCCACGCATTCGTGGTCCCGGCCAGCGACCGGGCGCCCGATCCGGAAGCCCTGCGCGCGCTGGTGCGGGAGAGGTTGAGCGCGAACAGCGTGCCGAAGACGGTCGAGGTGATCCGGGAGGTGCCGTTGAACGCGAGCGGGAAGCCTGACAAGAAGGCGCTCCTGGGTTTCATCGCGTCTCGCTGACGCGGGCCGCGACCCGCGCCCAGAACCTCTCCGGGTCGTTGAGATGCGGGTACGGCTCGTCCGGGACGGGTACCCGAAGGAACTCGCACAACGGCTCCCACCCCGCGTCCGGGGCGATCACCAGCAGCCGGTCGGCCGCCACCTCGCGGATCACGGCCGCGTTGTGCTCCTCGTACACCCGCATCGCGTAGTCGCGGTCAGCGAACCGGCCGGCGAAGAACCCGTCCCAGATCATCTGCCGGTGGAAGGCGGTGAACACGTCGAGGCCGGGCACGATCCGGCGGGCCTCGGCCACCCGTGCGTCCGGCGGGCCGTACCCGAACATGCGGAAGATCGTGCGGTACACGCTGTCGTACCAGCTCTCCGCGTCCCGGACGGTGAGGATCACCTTCGCCGCGGGGAACGCGGTGGCGAGCGGGCGCCAGAACGCGGCGCCCGGCCAGTCCACGGTGGACTGGCCGGGCGCCGCGTTCTGGCGCCCGCTGACCAGCGCGTTCCCCGCCGCGAAGGTGATCCTCACCGTCCGGGACGCGGAGAGCTGGTACGACAGCGTGGACCGCACGATCTTCCGGATGTTCGGGTA
>DASQWY010000338.1:0-4214 GCA_035640005.1 Actinomycetes bacterium | reverse complement strand
AGACGATCCGCTCCTACCTGGACACCTGGGAGACCTTCCTGCAGGACCGGGAGGAGCTGGTCGACCATCTGCGCGCCACCCACGACGCCGGCTCCTCCTACACCGAGTCCGATCCGGCCAGCCTCAACCGGCGCCACTGGCAAGCCCACGGCAGCGACCTGACGAGCTTCCTCGGCGCCCACCCGGTCCAAGTGTGACGACGGTAACCACCAGCAGCCATTGGAGTCGGCGTCGTCGTGGTCGGCCGTCCTTCCGGCAGAGCCGCGCGGCGGCTCGCCGCCAGTGACGATGCGTGATGGCCGAAGCAGGCGGCTGCTTGACTCTCACGGCGCGGCGTGTCCCCTCCCCGGGGCTGCTGGCCGCTCGCTGGCCCAGGGCCGATGGTGTTGGCAGGGCAGCGACGCCCCCTGACGGTCGGCAGCGACCTGGGAAAACACCGGTCCGCATAGCCCTGAGCCCTCGATTGCTGGTAGGGATGAGGTCCCAGATTCAAGTCCAGCCAGGCCCACCCCACCACCCCGACCAGCGGCAACGATAGTCGTTCGGCGGGCCCGTCCGCTGGAGCGCATACCAGTACGAGCCCCGCAGCCCCAATTCGCCATAACGGATGAAGGCCTCCGTCGCGCTCTACGCTCGACCCGTAATCGTCCGAGGAGAGCAGTGCGCCAAAGCGCCGGTTGGATGCCGAGCGGCACCGACGAGCCGCCGGGCGCTGCGATGGTTAGGAGCCACGCTGGCAGGTGTCCTCACTGCCCATCTGTGATGGTGGCCGAAGCGCCGCAGACGGCCCACCTGAGCCACGACCCGGTCGCCCGGCGGTCAGTCGCGTCGCTGTGGCGGCAAAGGATGTCCGGACGCCCCCGCCATGCCGTTCATTGCCCTGTCCGCGTCTCTGTTCGCCGTGCGGCTGTCCTTCCGCCGGTCGGTCGGCCGTGCGGGCGTCCGGTGTCCGCGCTGCGGTGAGCCGTAGCGTGCCTCGGTGGGGGCAGCTCCAAGTGGACTCGGCCGACGCCGGTCCGGTCCGACCCCGAGCGAGGTGGCGTGCGGGCCGGTCCTACCCTTGGCGAGCTCGCGTCGATCGTTATGATTGTCTCTACCCGGCCCATCACGCTGAGTGACCGGGCGGAGGCGCTGCGCTCGGCCGTACGGGCGGCCGACGGGTTGATGTCCAGTTCCCGTGGTCGATGTGCGGCCGCAGCGCGGCCGCCACACGCACAGAGCGCTGCCCGATCCAAGCTGGCAGCGCTCTGAGCTGGGCTGTTGTGGGGTGGAGGTGGCGGGATTTGAACCCGCGACTTCTTCCGTGCGAGGGAAGCGCTCTGCCGGACTGAGCTACACCCCCAGTGGGCGCATGGGATGGTACCAGACGGGCAGGTCGGCTCAGTCGTGGGCGGCGGGCTCGGCGAGCGCGGGAACCCGGCGGCGGGGGCCGAGCAGGCGACCCTGGACCAGGGCGATGCCGGCCACGATCACCAGGCCGCCGCCGATCAGGCGCCAGGAGAACGCCTCGCCGAGCACCAGCACGCCGGCGGCCACGCCCACGATCGGGATCAGGTAGGTGACCAGCGACGCCACGGTGGCGCCGCTCTCCTGCAGGGTGCGGTAGTTCAGCAGGTAGGCGTAGCCGGTGCCGAGCCCGCCGAGCAGCAGCAGGCAGGCCAGCCGCCGCGGGGTGAGGTCGACCTGGCCGCCGGTGACCTCGGCGGCCGCGACCGGGGCGAGCACCACGGTGCCGGCCAGCAGCTGGCCGATCGACAGCTGCAGGGCCGACAGCCCCTGGGTGAAGCGATGGGCGTAGGCGAAGCCGAAGCCGTAGCCGGCGGTGGCCAACACCACCGCCAGGGTGCCCAGCAGCGAGCTGCCGGCCAGGTCGCGGCTGCCGAGCCCGGCCACCACCGCGACCCCGAGCAGGCCGACGACCAGGCCGGCCAGCTGCGGGCGGCGCAGCCGCTCGCGCAGCAGCCAGGCCGCGAACGCGGCCGCGAACAGCGGCGTGCACGCGTTCAGCACCGCCGCCAGGGCCGAGGCGATCCGCTGCTCGCCCCAGGCGATCAGGGTGAACGGGCCGATGCTCATGGCCAGGCCGAGGACCAGCAGGTGGCCCCAGTAGCGACGATCGGGCAGGCGCTCGCCGGCGCGGCGCAGGAACACGGCCAGGACGGCGGCCCCGAGGGTGATCCGGCCCCAGGCGACGAAGGCGGGTGGCGCGCCCTCGAGGATCACCTTGATGAGCAGGAACGACCAGCCCCAGATGAAGGCGAGCAGGAACAGGCGGCGCAAGGCGGCTCCAGCGATCTCGGGGGAGGCTGCCCCCCAGGCTACTCTCGGCTCAACACGGGCCGGCCGCCGAAGGTTCCACGCCCGAACCCCATTAAGTCAACGGATATGTTGACGAACTCGCGGTGGCGGGGGCACCATGCGCCCGACCAGCCTCGGGAGCAACGGAGGTCCTGCCATGGCTCGAGCCACGACCGGCCGGCTGGCCGGCACGACCGCCCTGGTGACCGGCGCCTCGCAGGGGCTCGGGCGGGCGGTCGCCCTCGCCTACGCCCGGGAGGGGGCCGACCTGGTGCTGGTGGCCCGCCGCCCGGAGCCGCTGGAGCGGGCCAGGGCGGAGGCGGAGGCGCTGGGGGCGCGGGCGGTCGCGGTGCCGGCCGACCTCGGCGACCCCGGCGAGGCGGAGCGGGTCGCGGCGGCGGCGCTGGACGCCTTCGACGGGGTCGACGTGCTGGTCAACAACGCCTCCGAGCTCGGTCCCACGCCCCTGCCGCGGCTGCTGGACACCGACCCGGGCGCCCTGCGCCGGGTGCTGGAGGTCAACCTGCTCGGCCCGTTCCTGCTCACCAGGGCGCTGCTCGGGCGCATGCTGGCGGCGGGGCGGGGCAGCGTCATCAACGTCTCCAGCGACGCCGGCGTGGTCGGCTACCCGGGCTGGGGCGCCTACGGCGCGTCCAAGGCCGCGCTGGAGCAGCTCACCAGGATCTGGGCGAGCGAGCTGGAGGGCTCGGGGGTGCGGGTCAACACCGTCGACCCGGGCGACATGGCCACCGCCATGCACGCGGCCGCCCTGCCCGACGACGACCCGGCCACCCTCGCCCGGCCGGAGGACCGCACCGAGGTGTTCGTGCGCCTCGCCACCGGGGACGGCGACGGCGCCAGCGGCCAGCGCTTGGAGGCGGCCGACTACGCCGCCGCCGACGGTCCCGCCGGCTGACGCGCCCCGGGCGACCGGCGGCCCGTGCCTGCAGGCTGCAATTTGCCTCGCTCTGCCGTCCTGCAATAGCGTGCCGAGGTTGCGCGGTTCTCGCCGGGATTGGACCGCGAGTCTGGGCCTGCGTGGGGGGGACGTTCCCCTCCGGTGTGGCCGAGGAGGACGGATGGCACGGACCGGCCGGCGATGACGTCGCCGGGGCGGTACGGGGAGCCTGAGGGGGGCTCTCGGCCGCGGGCTGCCCTCCCCGGCCCGGAGGGGCGCCAAGCCGGCCGCCACGAGGCGCCCAGGACCACGCCGGGCCGGCCAGGCCTGGCGGCCGGGGCCGTGCTGCTGATCGTCGCGGCGGTCGCCGCGCTGCTCGCCATCCGGGTGATGGGCTCGGAGGGGCAGCCGGCGGCGTCGCGGGCGGCGGCTGCTACGACCGGCGCGCCGGCCGAGCCGGCCGGGTCGGTGCCCGGCCCGTCGGCCCACGGCAACCTGGTCAGCAACTGGAGCTTCGAGGAGGGCCTGAGCGGCTGGCGGGCGGTGGGGCCCGCCGACGTGTTCAGCCAGCCGCCCGGCCGCACCTCGGGGTCGAGCGCGTACGTGCGGGCCCGCGGCCCCGGCCCGGCCCGGGTCGGGCTGCTCCTGCCCGGGGTGGTCAAGTCGGCCGCCAAGGGCAGCCGCTACGTCGCCTCGGCGTGGGTCCGCTCCACCGCGCCCGGCATGCGGGTGACGGTGCGGCTGGGCGGCTCGGACGGGGGCGGGTCGCAGACGACGGCGACCACCCTGCCGGGGATCACCTGGCGGCGGGTCACCGTCGCCCACACCGTGGGCGCGGCAGGCGCCACGCTGGACCTCGAGGTGAGCGCCGCCGGCGTGCCCTCGGGCGAGGCGTTGCTCATCGACGAGGTGCAGGTCCGGCAGGGATAGCCGACGGGGAGGCGAGAGGACGGCCGTGGACGGCAGCAACGACGGGCGCGAACTGAACATGCTGGTGCAGGCGCCGGACGCGCGGGTC
>DASQWY010000337.1:0-4277 GCA_035640005.1 Actinomycetes bacterium | reverse complement strand
TGGCAGGCGACATATGGATGTAGCGCTAAGTCGACAGATCCCTCTATCCCCATGGCGTTGACGCCTGCGGGGCGAGGGTAGGAGGGGAGCGGGTGAGCTACCAACCGCACACCAGCGAGGACGTCGGCCGCATGCTGAATGCCCTCGGCCTGGACGACGTCGAGCGGCTGTTCGACCCGATCCCGGCGGAGCTGCGCGCCCCGGCCGACCCCGAGCTGGTGCGGCTGGCCGAGGTCCCCCTCCCCGCCGAGCTCGCCCAGCGCCGCCCGGCCGGCCGCGCCCAGGCGAGCTGACCGCCCCGGGTTCGCCGCCCTCGCCGAGCGCCGGGGCGACCTGACCGTGCCACGCCGGGTCCGCCGGACGAGGGCGGGCTGACCACGCCGCCGTCCCGCACCGCCAAGCCGGCGCAGGGTCGCGCACCACGCCGGTCCGCCCGGTGTGGGCGGGGCGACCCCGCCACCCTCCGGACCCGCCAGGCCGGCGTGGATAGGGGTTGGCCGGCGGTGGGGGAACCGACGGCCGGCGGGCCGGGCCTTCGAGGCCGTCGTCTGGGTGCCGGGGACCGTGAGGTTGGGGCCGTTGCGGGGGCTCGAACGGCGGTGGTTCAATCGGCCGCGTCCCGGGCGAGGCGCCGGAGGCCCAGCCCTGGCAGGCGACATATGGATGTAGCGCTAAGTCGACAGATCCCTCTATCCCCATGGCGTTGACGCCTGCGGGGCGAGGGTAGGAGGGGAGCGGGTGAGCTACCAACCGCACACCAGCGAGGACGTCGGCCGCATGCTGAACGCCCTCGGCCTGGACGACGTCGAGCGGCTGTTCGACCCGATCCCGGCGGAGCTGCGCGCCCCGGCCGACCTCGACCTGCCGCGGCCCCACGCCGAGCAGGAGGTGGCCGCCGAGCTGGCCCGCCTCGCCGGCCGCAACCGGCACCTCGACGAGCTGACCTGCTTCCTCGGCGCCGGCGTCTACGACCACTACGTGCCCGCCGCCGTCTGGTACCTGGCCGGCCGCGGCGAGTTCGCCACCTCCTACACGCCCTACCAGCCCGAGATGAGCCAAGGCGTGCTCCAGGCCCTGTTCGAGTACCAGACGCTGATCAGCGAGCTGACCGGCCTGGAGGTCTCCAACGCGTCGCTGTACGACGGCGCCTCGGCGGTGGCCGAGGCCGCCACCATGGCCGTCACCGCCACCCGCCGCGGCGAGCTGCTGGTCAGCGGCGCGGTCGCGCCGCGGGTCCGGGAGCTGCTGGAGACCTACAGCCGCGGCCTCGACATCAAGCTCGTGGAGGTCGGCGCCCTCGACGGCCACACCGACCTGGAGGAGGTCCGCGGCAAGGCCGGCGACCAGACCGCCGCCGTGCTGCTCGCCCAGCCGAACTTCTTCGGCGTGGTCGAGGACGTGCGGGCCGCGGCGCAGGTCGCCCACGGCGTCGGCGCGCGGCTGCTGGTCACCTTCGACCCGCTGACGGCCGGCCTGCTGGAGCCGCCCGGCCGGCTCGGCGCCGACGTGGTGGTGGGGGAGGGGCAGGCGCTCGGCAACCACCCGAACTTCGGCGGCCCGGCGTTCGGCTTCCTGGCCTGCCGGCCCGACGACGTGCGCCGGCTGCCGGGCCGGCTGGTCGGCGAGACCCTCGACGTGCGCGGCAGGCGCGCCTTCGTGCTCACCCTGCAGGCGCGCGAGCAGCACATCCGGCGCGAGAAGGCGACCAGCAACATCTGCACCAACCAGACCCTGAACGCGATCGCGGCCGCCGTGTACCTGTCCTGGCTCGGCCCCCGCGGCCTGGAGGAGCTCGCCACCCTGTGCGTGCGGCTGGCCCGCTACGCGGCCGACCGGCTCGGCCAGCTCCCCGGCGTCCGGCTCGCCTTCCCCGAGCAGCCGTTCGTCAAGGAGTTCGTCGTGCGCCTGCCCGCCGACCCCGCGGAGGTCTGCCGGCGGCTGGTCGACCACGGGCTGCTGGCCGGCCTGCCCCTCGCCGGCCTGGCGCCCGGCTTGGAGGACGGCCTGCTGGTGGCCGTGACCGAGCGGCGCACCAAGGCCGACGTCGACCGCCTCGCCGACGCCATGGGCCGGGTGCTGGCCGACCTCGCCGGGGGCCGGAGCTCGCCCGCGGGCGCCGCCAGCCCGCACGGCACGGACGCGGAGGTGGGAAGGTGACGGCGGTGGCCGGCGGCGGCGCCGGGCGGGTCGCGCACGAGGCGGTGCCCTGGGCGGCCGGCCAGGGCGACGGCGAGCCCGAGCGGCTGATCTTCGAGCGTTCCTCGCCGGGCCGGCGCGCCTCGAGCCTGCCCGACGGCGGCGCCCTGCCAGCGGTCGACCTGGACCGGGTGGTGCCGGCCGCGGCGCGCCGCCGCCACCCGGTCCGGCTGCCGGAGGTGTCCGAGCGCGACCTGGTCCGCCACTACACCCGCTTGGCCCACCGCAACTACGCGGTCGACCTCGGCTTCTACCCGCTCGGCTCCTGCACCATGAAGTACAACCCGAAGGTCGCCGAGGTGGGCGCCGCGCTGCCCGGCTTTGCCCGCATCCACCCCGCCCAGCCGGCCGAGCAGGTGCAGGGCGCGCTGGAGCTGCTCGCCCGCCTGGAGCACGCCCTCTGCGAGCTGACCGGGCTGGCGGCGGTCACCTTCCAGCCCGCCGCCGGCGCCCACGGCGAGCTGACCGGGCTGCTCATCATCCGCGCCTACCACGAGGCCCACGGCGACCCGCGCCGGCGGGTGGTCATCCCCGACGCCGCCCACGGCACCAACCCGGCCTCGGTGCGCCTGGCCGGCTTCGAGGTCACCACCGTGGCCAGCAGCCCCGAGGGCCTGGTCGACCTGGACTCGCTGGCGGCGGTCCTCGACCAGGACGTCGCCGCCTTCATGATCACCAACCCCAACACCCTCGGCCTGTTCGAGCGGAACATCGCCCGCGTCGCCGAGCTGGTCCACGGGGTCGGCGGCCAGCTCTACTACGACGGCGCCAACTTCAACGCCATCCTCGGCAAGGCCCGCCCGGGGGACATGGGCTTCGACGTCGTCCACCTCAACCTCCACAAGACGTTCGCCACCCCGCACGGCGGCGGCGGGCCCGGGGCCGGGCCGCTGGTGGTGGCCGAGCACCTGGTCGACTTCCTGCCCGGCCCGCTGCTGGTGCGGGACGGCGACGGCGCGGCGGGGGAGCCCCGCTGGCGCTGGGACGGCGACCGGCCCCGCTCGATCGGGCGGGTGCACGGCTGGAACGGCAACTTCGGCATCCTGGTCCGCGCCTTCGCCTACCTGCTCGCCAACGGCGGCGACGGCTTGCGCGGGGTCGCCGAACGGGCCGTGCTCAACGCCAACTACCTGCTGGAGCGGCTGTCGGCCGCCTACGGCCTCGGCTACCCCTCGCGGCCGGTGATGCACGAGTTCGTGCTGACGGCCCGGGCGCAGAAGGCCAACGGAGCTCGCGCCCTCGACGTCGCCAAGGCGCTGATCGACCGCGGCTACCACCCGCCCACCGTCTACTTCCCGCTGATCGTGGAGGAGGCGCTGATGGTGGAGCCGACCGAGACCGAGAGCCTGGAGACGCTGGACGCCTTCGCCGAGGCCATGCTCGAGATCGCCGCCCAGGCCGAGGTCGACCCCCACCCGCTGCACCAGGCGCCGGTCAGCGCGCCGGTCGGGCGCCTGGACGAGGCCAGGGCCGCGCGTACCCTGGTGGCCCGCTGGCACCCGCCGGCCGAGCCCGAGCAGGCCGGCTCCGACCCGGAGGACGAGGGCCCCGCCGCCAAGCCCACCTCATAGGGGCCCTGCCGGCGGCCGGCCCCGCCGGGGTCAGCCGGCGAGGGCGTCGCGGAGGGCGGCGGCGGCCTCCTGGAGGGCGCGGTCGGCGGCCGGGGTCACGCCGCGCCAGCGCAGGAAGCCGTGGACCACGCCGTCGTAGCGGCGGGCGCGGACCGGCACCCCGGCAGCGGCCAGCCGCTCGGCGTAGGCCTCGCCCTCGTCGCGCAGCACGTCGTGCTCGGCGGTCAGCACCATCGCGGGCGGCAGCCCGCCCAGGAAGGCCGCCCGCAGCGGCGAGGCGTCCGGCCGGCTGCCGTCCGCCCCGCCCAGGTAGTGGTCCCAGTACCAGCGCATGGTCGGCCCCTCCAGGTGGAAGCCCTTGGCCTTCTCCCGGTGGGAGGCGGTGTCCATGGCCGCCTCCATGACCGGGTAGGCCAGCAGCTGGAAGGCGATCGGCGGCCCGCCCCGGTCGCGGGCGGCGAGGGCGACCACGGCGGCCAGGTTGCCGCCGGCGGAGTCGCCGGCCACCGC
>DASQWY010000336.1:0-2343 GCA_035640005.1 Actinomycetes bacterium | reverse complement strand
ACCAGCGCGAGCGTGACCGTCACTGCTCCGGGTATATCGTACGACCGGGAGCGATCCGCGCCATGGCTCTCGCGCAGAATGCGGGGAGCGGCAAGGAGGACAAGAACGCCGATAGGCACATTGACAAAGAAAATCCAGCGCCAGCCCGGTCCCTGGGTGAGCAGGCCACCCAGGATGACCCCGACGGCTCCCCCTCCTCCGGCCACGGCACCCCACACGGCCAGGGCGCGATTGCGTGCGGTCCCTTCCGCAAAGGTGACCAGCAGGATCGAGAGGGCAGCCGGTGCGATGATCGCTCCACCGAGGCCCTGCACCCCCCGGGACACCTCCAGCATGAGTGAGGACTGCGCGACACCGCACACCAGTGACGCACCAGCGAAGAGCGCGACGCCCGCCATCAAGACCGCGCGGCGACCGAGGAGGTCGGCGGCTCTGCCCCCGAGGAGGAGGAAGCCCGCGAAGATCAGGGTGTAGGCATTGATCACCCACTGCAGATCGACCCGGGAGAAGTGGAGGGCGCGCTCGATGGCCGGGAGGGCCACATTGACAATCGAGGCGTCGACCACAACCATCAACTGGACTACGGACACCAGCGCGAGAATCGCGCTGTTCTGCCAGCCGACAGCGGTAGGTTTCTGGGTTGGGGGGGCAGTATCTAGCATGGCGAAGTCCTTTTCCTTCCTAGCAATGGCCCACCACGACCGTGCGGTTCGCGCGGCAATCCATCGGAACATTCCGGACGATTCGAGCAGATCGACGACGTCAGGGTTGCCATGCGGTCCAGGTCGGCCAGGGTTCCGCATAGCGGTTTCTCGCACAGCACCCAGGCGCCGGCCTGCGGGCACCGTATGGTCAGGTCGACGTGCGTGTGCGGCGGTGTGGCGATATGGACGAGGTCCGGCTGTTCTGCCGCGAGCATGGGATCGACGTCGGCGTAGGCGCGGGGGATGACGAGCCGACGGTGGCGCCCGAGCGGTTCCACGCGGCGGAGCCCGGGACGGGGCACTGGGTGGCCTTTCCGCAGAGGTGGGAGAACCTGCCCGAGGAGCGCGTGCTGTCCGCCGAGACCCGCGCGCGCCTGGCGCAGACCATTGCCGCCCTGGCCCCAACCCGGCAGGCGGTCATCATCCTGCGCGATGTGGAGGGCTGGACGGCCGAGGAGGTCTGTCGCGTGGTGGGCGTGAGCGCGGCCCAACGCGCAACGCCGACAGCGCATCATGCCGCGGCCTCATTCGAGAGCAACCGTTGCCCTTCCTCGCTGCCGATATCGACGATGCGCCCGTTGAGCGCGGGCTCGACCGCCCCGACGATGGCGGCGATCAACCGCGCCGGCTCTTCCGGAGCCCGCAACGCCCCCGCGGCGTGCAATTGCCGGAACCGCTGCGCTGTGGCTGCGCCCACGGCCTCCTCCGGCTGGGCGCCGATATGCGCCGGCATGGCCGTATCGACGATGCCTGGATAGACGGCGGTCACAGCGATGCCGGTGCCGGCGAGCTCGGCGGCCAGCTGGCGGGTGAGCATATCCAGCCCCGCCTTGGCGGTCGAGTAGGCGCCGAAGCGCGCGAAGGGGGTCTGCGCCGCGCCGGAGGAGACGTTGACGATGCGGCCCCAGCCGGCGGCGACCATGCCGGGCAGGAGAGCATGGGAAAGCACAAACGGTGCGACCAGGTTGATCTGCAGCGCCCGCTTCCACTCAAGCGGATCGAGCTCCCAGCTGGCACCAAACGGGCCCACGACGCCCGCGTTGTTCACCAGGATGGCGACCGGACCGAGCGCCTGCTCCACGGTCGCGGCCAGCCCGCGCGTGGCGTGCGCGTCGGAGAGATCGACGGGGACAGCCAGCGTCCGCCGCCCCTGCGCGCGGATGGCCGCGGCCACCTCCTCGATCTCCCCGGCGTTGCGCGCTGCGACGGCGACGTCGGTGCCCCGCCGGGCCAACTCCAGCGCCGTGGCCCGTCCAATGCCCCGGCCACCACCGGTGACCAGGGCGACCCGCCCGTGCATGCTTGTCATATGTAGCCTACCTCTCTATGTGGTGTGTATCGCTCCGTGTGCTATCTGCCGCCAGTGAGCGCGTGGCGCTGTAGCCCCCTGCACAGGGGTCACTGGCCCGGCGCGAGGGCGCGCAGAGCGGCCAGGATCGCCGCCGGCTCCAACCGATGGGTGTAGTCAGGGTCGACGAAGGCCAGCCGCACGGTGCCGTCAGGCGCCATCACGAACGTCCCCGGCACCGGCAGCTCCCATAACGCGTCGCCGTTGTAGGCGGGCAGGTCCGACCCGACGGCCGTGTAGAGCGGGCGCGCGGCCTCGGACAGGGCGAAGACGAGGCCGTACCGGCGGGCC
>DASQWY010000335.1:0-4417 GCA_035640005.1 Actinomycetes bacterium | reverse complement strand
TGGCGGTGGCGGCCTTCGCGCTGGCGGTCGTCGCCCTGGCCCGGGCGGCCGGCCGGCTGGGCGGGCCGCCCGCCGCGCTGGCGGCGGGCGTGGCGGTGGCCGGGTCGGGCTCGCTGCTGCTGCAGGCCGCCAGGGGCAACTCGCTGGTCTTCGCGCTGGCCGGCTGGGGCGTGGCCCTGGACGCGCTCGCGCGCCAGCGGCCCCGCTGGGGGCTCGCGGCCGCCGCCCTCACCCTGGCGGGGCTGGCCCGCAGCGAGACCTGGCTGCTGGCCGTCCTGGCCGCCGCCCTCGGCGTGGCCGCCTGGCGCGGCCGGCGGGAGCGGCGGGCGCTGTGGCTGCTGGCGCCGCTGGCCGCGCCGCTGCTGTGGCTCGGCCACGACCGGCTGCTCACCGGCGACCCGCTGTACTCGCTGCGGGTGCCGGAGCGCTACACCGACCTGGTCTCCGGCCGGCACCCGATCGCCCCGGCCGAGTGGGCGGCCATGGTCGGCCGCCGCTGGGCGCCCGCGCCGCTGCTGCTGGCCCTGGCCGCCCTCGGGGTGGTCTGGCTGCTGCGCCGCCGGGCGTGGCCGTGGCTGGCCGGCCTGTCGGCGGTCACCGTCGGCCTGCTGGTGCTGTTCGGGCTGGAGGCGGCGCGCGGCACCTACGTCTCCTGGCGCTACCTCGACCCGGTCGACCTCGGTGTCCGCCTGGCCGCCGCCTTCGGCGCCGCCTGGCCCGCCCGCGCCCTGGCCGGCGCTCTGGCGCGGCGTCCCGCCCGCCTGGCCGCGGCGACGGCCCTGACCGGACTGCTGGCCGCGGCCGCCTGCTGGCCGCTGGCGCCGGCCGACCCGCTGGTCGCCTCCACCCTGGACCGCGACACCCGCCTGGCCGCCAACGCGGCCGCCGCCGCGCGCTGGCTGCGCCCGTTCGCCGCCGCCCCCGGCACGGTGGTGGCGGTGTCGGGACCGCAGCGGGTGCGGGTCGCCCTGGAGCTCGGCCTGCCGCTCGACCGGGTCCGCGACCTGTTCCTGGCCACCCAGCACGCCCCGCTGGACCAGGCCCTGGCCGACACGGTCGCGGTCTTCCACGACGCCGACGGCGACCGCCCCGCCGAGCGGTTCGCCGCCCTCACCACCACCCGGCCCACCACGGTGGGAAATGTCGCCCTGACCCCGCTCCACACCGACCCGGGTCGCGGGCTGTACGTGCTCAGGGTCGAAGGTCGAGGAAAGTAGCGCGGTAGAGTTCGAATATCGTTGTAAAGAGCTGCTCCGGGGGCGAGACTCGAACTCGCAGCCATGGCCTTAACAGGGCCCCGCTCTGCCGATTGAGCTACCCCGGAATGGCGCCATCACCGAGCAGGGCCGCAACCAGCCCCATGATGCTTCGGTGTGTCGCGCTGCAACTGTAGCCGACACTGATGCAGCCATGCACATGCTTGGCGCGTCGGATGGAGGGGTCGGGAGCCGCTCGGTACGGCTTCCCGAACTGGGGGGCAGGAATTCTGGTCAATGTCGACCAGTACTCCGTCGCCTCCGCAAGCTCGAGTCCCTGGTGAAGGTAGAGACGCGCCCGCAGGCGAGGCTCGTCGACGTCGTAGAACCGCCGCAGCCAGGCGCAGAAGAAGGCGATCATGCGGGGGTCGGTATTGGTGAAGCGGACCGCACCATCACGTTTGCTGCCCTCGCCCGCGTACAGGGCGACCCCGGCGACCAGGAACTCCCGCTCGCTCAGCCGGCCGACCCGGGCGCTGCCCTCGGCGAGCAGGTGGTCGATCTCGGCCTGTTTGCGCCGTTGCAGGGCGTTCGGGGCGCGGCGCCGGCCACGGATGGCGCGCGGCCGCGGCTGGAAGGCGACGTCGCGGACCCACAGCGACACGCTGCTCCTGGACACGGCGAGCCGGGCGGCGATCTCCGCCAGCGGCAGGCCCTGCGCCCGCAGCCGGCGCGCCTCGGCCCGCTCCGCCAGCTTGCCCCGGTAGCCCATGGCGGCATGCTCCCCGACCGGCTGCCCGCAGGCCACCGTGCCGGCGCCGCCTGTGGACGACCGCCTCAGGGGCGCCCGGCGCGGGCCGATGAGCGGTCGGGATCCACCAGGCGGCGAAGGGGGAGGGCGGTGCGCGACTGGCTGTGCCTCGCCCTGCTCGCGGCGGCGGCCGCGCTCGCCGTCCGCTGGTACCCGCGCCGGGTCGACGAGCTGGGCCGGCGGGTGGCGTTCCCGTGGGTGGGGCGTGCTGCTGCTGGTCGCGCTGGCGGTGGCCACGGCCGTGCCCGGCGTGCTCCGCGGCCTGGAGGAGCGCCGCCTGTCCGGGGTGGCGTCGGCGCTGGCCGGGGCCAGGGTCGCCGTGCGCTGCCAGGGGTTCGGCGGCGCCTTCGTCGACGCCGGGGCGGAGCTGGGGTACGTGCCCTACCGCCCGGACGGCAGGCCGGAGCGCTGGACGCTGATCAAGCGCGACCCGTGCCGCGACCTGGCCCGCTACCTGCGCTCGGGCGGGCGCCGGCCCAGCCGTGCGTAGGTGGTCGCGGTGCACGTGCTGACCCACGAGTCGATGCACCTGGCCGGGCTCACCGCCGAGGCCACCGCCGAGTGCGCCGCGGTGCAGCGCGACGCCCGCACCGCCGGGCTGCTCGGCGCCTCGCCCGGCGACGCCCGCGCCCTGGCCGTCGCCTACTGGCGGACGGTCTACCCGGGCATGCCGGACGGCTACCGCTCTCCCGCCTGCGCCCCCGGCGGGCCCCTCGACGAGCACCTCCCGGACGCCCCCTGGGCCCAGCCGGGCTCCTGAGCCCGACCCGCCGTCAGAGGCGCGCGGTGGGGCGGATCGAGGTGCCGATGGCCAGGGTGGCGGCGCCGATCGCGGCCAGCGCCAGGAACGGGACGCGGTAGCCGCGGGAGGCGTCGTAGAGCGCGCCGGCCAGCACCGGGCCGGTGGAGGCCAGCAGGTAACCGCCCAGCAGCGCCATGCCCGACAGGCGGGCCGACGCCGCCGGGCTGGAGGCGCGGGTGACCAGCAGGGTGAGCGCCAGCCCGAACTGCCCGCCCATGCCGAGCCCGAGCAGGCCGGCCCACAGCCACGGCGCGGCCGTCGGCGCGACCGCCAGGGCGGCCAGCATCGCGGTGGTGGTCCCGACGGTCAGGGCGATCCACGGCCGGTGGTCGCCGCCGCGGTCGGCCAGCGCGGGAACGGCCAGCGCGGAGAACAGCTGCGGGAAGCTGAACATGCCGAGCAGCAGCCCGGCCCGCCCGGCGCTCCAGCCCTCGCCGATGTACAGCGACGGCAGCCAGCTCAGGGCGGCGTAGTACAGCAGCGACTGCAGGCCCATGTAGAGGGTGACCCGCCAGGCCAGCCCGCTGCCCCAGGGCAGCGACAGCCACCCGGCCGCCGGCTCCGGCGCCCGCCGCAGCGGCCGCGCCACCGGCAGCCACACGACCAGGCCGGCCAGCGCGAGCAGCCCCCAACCGGCGACGCCCGCCGCCCAGCCCGCCCCCAGCGCGTCCAGCAGCGGCACGGTGGCGGCCGAGGCGGCCAGCGCGCCGCCGACCAGGCCGGCGGTGTACAGGCCGGTGACCGTGCCGGCGCGGGTGGGGAAGTGGGCCTTGACGATGCCGGGCAGCAGCGCCCCGCCCATGGCGATGCCGATCCCGGCCAGGAACGTGCCCGCGAACAGCACTGCCACCCCCGGCCCGAGGCCGCGGACGAGCGTGCCGGCCGCGACCAGCGCCAGGGCGATGCCGACGGCGCGCTCCCGCCCGGCGCGCCGTCCGAGGGCCGTGCCGGCCGGGGCGAACGCGCCCATGCAGACCACCGGCAGGGCGGTGAGCAGCCCCGAACCGGTCGCCGACAGCCCGAGATCGGCCCGGATGGCGTCCAGCAGCGGCGGCACCGCCGCGATCGCCGGCCGCAGGTTGAGCGAGACCAGGAAGATGGCGGCCAGCAGCACCCACGCCGGCCGGGCCGGCGCCGGCGCCGCCTGGGGTGTCGGCCGGGCGGCGCGCACCTCAGCGCCGCCCGGCCACGGCCAGGAAGCGGAAGCGCTCGCCGGCGGTCTCGACCTCGACGCCGTCGAAGCCGGCCGCCCGCAGCCTGCGCGGCAGGCTGGCCGGGTCGACCGGCACGCACACATCTCCCTGGTGCAGCGCCCGCCAGGGCGGCCGGTCGAGGCTGTCGACGCCGACCAGCAGCCCGCCAGGCCGCAGCGCCCGGCGGACCTCGGCCAGCAGCCGGTCCTGCAGCGCGGGCGAGGGGACGTGGTGGAGCATGGTGAACGAGGTCGCGCCGGTGAACCACCCGGAGCGGAAGGGGAGGGCGGTGGCGTCGGCCCGCACCACCGTCACGTTGCCGCCCGCCAGGCGGGCGGCCAGGGCGGCGGCCAGCGCCGCGTCGGGCTCGACGGCGGTCAGGCGGGTCCGCCGGCGCAGCGCGTCGGTGGTCCGC
>DASQWY010000334.1:0-5071 GCA_035640005.1 Actinomycetes bacterium | reverse complement strand
CGCCCGCCGGTGGCGGCGCTGACCGCCCGGTTGCTCGCCACCCGCACGGCGTAGACGGTCATCGCCGCCATCAGCAGCGCGGCGAACAGGAACGGCGCGCGCAGGCCGAGCGTGCGGCCGAGCACGCCGCCGAGCACCGCGCCGAACGGGATCGACCCCAGGCCGACCAGCCGGAAGGCGCCGACCACCCGGCCCATCAGCCGGTCGGGCACGACCGTCTGGCGCAGCGACACCGACACCACGTTGAACGCGGTCGTGGAGGCGCCCACCAGCGCCAGCATCACGCCGACCAGCACGGCGCTGGACGACAGCCCGATCGCCAGCTGCACGGCCGCCGCCACCAGGTTGCCGGCGATGATCACCGTGCCGGTCCCGAGCAGCCGCCCCAGCCGCGCGGCCACCAGGCTGCCCAGCAGCCCGCCCACGGCCACGCTGGTCAGCAGCAGCCCGAAGCCGACGTTGCCGAGCCCGAGCTTCTCCTGCGCGAACAGCACCAGGATCGACTCGCCGGCCATGAAGGCCACGTTGGTGAGCCCCACCATCACCGCCAGGTGGCGCAGCAGCCGGTGCCCGAGCAGCCAGCGCAGCCCCTCGCCGATCTCGGCGCGCAGGCTGGCCGCGGGCCGCTCGCCGGCCTGCTCGGGGCCGTAGCGGCCACGGATGCTGGCGATCAGCGCCGCGCTCCAGGCGAAGGAGGCGGCGTCGGCCAGGAACGGCAGGCAGGCCGCCAGGGTGAACAGCGCGCTGCCGGCGGGCGGGCCCGCCAGCTGCTGGCCGACGGTCTGGGCGCCGTACAGCTGCCCGTTGGCCCGCTGCAGCCGGTCGCGGTCGCGGGACACCAGCGCCGGGACGATCGACTGGGTGGCGGTGTCGAACAGGCTCTGGCCGGCGCCGAGCAGGAAGCCGACCGCGACCAGCAGCGCGATGCTCGCCCAGCCGCCCAGCACCGCCAGGCCGAACGTGCCGGCGACCAGGAAGCGGGCGGCGTCGATTGTCCACATCACCCGCCGCCGGTCCCAGCGGTCGACCAGCGCGCCGGCGGGCAGCCCGAACAGCAGCCACGGCAGCCAGCTGGCCAGGGCCACCGCCGACACCCGCAGCGGGTCGCGGGTCAGCTCGGCGGCCAGCAGCGGCAGCGCGGTCTGCAGCACGCCGTCGCCGGTGGTGGACACGGCGGCGGCGGTCCACAGCCGCTGGTAGGCGGCGCCAGGCCGCGGCGCTCGCTGGCGGGCGGCGCGGTCACCGCCGCTCCCGCGGCGGCTCGCCGGGCAGGCTCGGCAGGCCGGTCCGGTACACGCCCAGCAGCAGCCCGTACAGCGGCTGGTCGCCCCCGGCCGGGCGGGTGTCGTCGGCGACCTCCAGCAGCCGCCTGGTCAGCGCCTGCGCCTGCTCCTGGGTGAGCCGCAGGTGCCGCAGCTGGATCGTCTCGACCGGGTCGGGCGGGCGCGGCCGCGTGGCCAGCTCGCCGGCGACCAGGTTCAGCAGCAGGTCGGGCCGGCCCAGCTCGTCGGCGGCGTCCAGCTCCAGCCGCCTGGAGGTGCGGCCGTAGTAGCGCTCGGTGCCGCCCCTGACCCGGCGGGTGCGGACGATCCGCACCAGCCCGGCCGCCTCCAGCACCTTGAGGTGGTGGCTGACGCTGCCCTTGAGGCAGCCGAGCGCCTGGGCCAGCTGGCTGATGGTGGCGGCCCGCTCCAGCAGCAGCACCAGGATACGGTGGCGCAGCGGGTTGGCGAGCGCCTCGAACTGGGCCGGCGAGGTCAGGTGCACACTCTCGTCGAGCTGGTAGTCGGGTCGCGGGTCGACCATGCAGTAAGTGTCAAGAATCTTGACACTTTTGTCAAGGAGGAGACGTGCCATGCGAGCCCTGGTCGCGGAGCCGTCGGCGCCCGCCGCGCTGCGCCTGGCCGAGGTCCCCGAGCCCGTGCCCGGGCCCGGCCAGGTGCTGCTGGAGGTGCACCACGCCTCGCTGAACCGGGGGGACCTGAACGACGCCCGCTCCGGCCGGGTGCCGCCGGGAGCGGTGCTCGGCTCGGACGCGGCCGGGGTGGTGGCGCGGGCGGCCGCCGGGGACGGGCCGCCGGCGGGCGCCCGGGTGGTGGCCATGGCACCCGGGGCGTTCGCGGAGCGCAGCGCGGTCGGGGTCGCCGCGCTGGCGCCGGTGCCGCCCGAGGTCGACCTGGCCGAGGCGGCGGCGCTGCCGGTGGCCGGCGTGGCGGCGCTGCGGGCGCTGCGGGCCGCCGGCCCGGTGCTGGGCAGGCGGGTGCTGGTCACCGGCGCGTCCGGCGGGGTCGGCCGCTTCGCCGTGCAGCTGGCGGCGCGCGCGGGCGCCCAGGTGGTCGCCTCGGTCGGCGCCGCGGCCCGCGCCGCGGGCCTGGCCGAGGCCGGCGCCGACCAGGTGGTGGTCGGCCTGGACGGCGTCGACCGGCCGGTCGACGTGGTGCTGGACAACGTCGGCGGGCCGCAGCTGGTGGCGGCCTGGCGGCTGCTCGCGCCGGGCGGCAACCTGCAGAGCATCGGCTGGGCCGCCGGCGAGCCGGCGGTGTTCCCGCCGTACTCGACCGTCGGGCCGCGCAGGTCGCTGGTGGCGTTCCTGAACGACGGCGACGCCGGCGACGAGCTGGCCACCCTGGTGCGGCTGCTGGCGGCGGGCAGGCTGGCCGTCCCGATCGGTTGGCGCGGGCCGCTGGAACGGGCCGAGCAGGCCGCCGAGGCGCTGCTCGGCCGGCGGGTCGACGGCAAGGCGGTCCTGGACGTGAGGTCCCGGCCGTGATCCGGCTGGAAGGCCGGCGGGTGCTGCTGCGCCCCATCCGAGCCGAGGAGGTCGACGGTGTGCTGGCCGCGCGCGAGCAGTTCGTGACCGGCGCGGGCTCCGGCGGGACCACGGCGCGCGAGCGGTTCCGGCGGCGCCTGGCACGCTCGGGACGGTTCTGGCGGGGCCACCTCGACCTCGGCGTCGAGCTGGACGGTCGCCTGGCCGGCGAGGTCCAGGCGCGCGGCCGCCCGGCGCAGACCCTGCCGCCGGGCGTCTTCGAGGTCGGCATCCTGCTGTACGACCGCGCCGACCGCGGCCGCGGCTACGGCGCCGAGGCGGTCGCGCTGCTGACCGGCTGGCTGTTCGAGCACGCCGGCGCCGCCCGGGTCCAGGCCAGCACCGCCGCCGACAACCTCGCCATGCGGCGGGTCCTGGAACGGCTCGGCTTCAGCTTCGAGGGCGAGATGCGCGCCTTCATGCCCGAGGGCGCCGGCCGCACCGACTACGCCCTGTACGCGGTCACCAAGGCCGATGGGGGAGCCTAGGGCCTCCCCATGGCAAACCTCGCGGCATGAACCGGAACCCCGATGTGGACCAGTGGCTCGACCAGGCCGACCACCCACTCGACGCGACCATGCGGCGCGCCCGAGACATCATCCTCGGGCCGGACGGTCGCGTCACCGAGTCCATCAAGTGGAAGACGCCCACCTTCGCCTACCGCGGCAACATCGCCAGCTTCAACCCGTCCAAGCACCTGCTCAGCATCATGTTCCACCGAGGCGCCGAGATCCCGGGCGAGCATCCTCGGCTGGAGGGCGACGGCAGGCTCGTCCGCACCATGCGCTTCGCCGACCTCGACCAGCTCGAGGCGAGCAGGGCCGACCTGGAGGCTGTCGTTCGCGCCTGGTGCGAGTGGAAGGCGGGCTGAGCCCCCGCGGCGCGCGGAAGGCAGGCAGGAGCGGTGCTGCCGTGGCCGCATACAGCCGCCCGCCACGGTCGCGGAGGATCCGCAGCCCGGGCCGGCTGGGGTCGATGTGCCAGCTGACGACCTGCTCGGGGTGGATGCGGATGATCTCCCGGCTGAACAGCCCGGGCGAGGCCAGGTCGGGCGGGTCCTGGTCGGCCAGCGCTTCGGCTTGGCCGCGGAGGTGGATCCCGCGGCCCACACCGGGCCGGAACTCGGGCTCGTCGTCCGGGGTGGTGTCGTCGACGACGAACGCGACCCGCGGATCGCGCTGCACGTTGCGGTACTTGTGGCTCGAGCCCAGGTTGGGACCGCCGATGTCGATGGTGGCGTCGGGGTTGAAGCGATACGCCACCGGCACCACGTGCGGGCTGCCGTCCGGGCCGACGGTGGCCAGGCGGCCGAGCTCGTGGGCGGCCAGGTACTGCGCTTCCTTGGCGGTGAAGGGCGTCGTCTTGGTGGTCATGGTGTGGGTGTACCCCGGGGTCCCGGGGTCCTAGCTGGCCAACTGCGGCGCGACGTGGCACGATCGAGCGGGTGAGCAGCAGATCCGCCTCGGCGCAGCACCTGCGCGACCTCGCGCGGCTGCGCCGCGTCCGCGACCGGATCGACCGGGAGTACGCGCAGCCGCTGGACGTGGAGGCGCTCGCCCGCGGCGCGCACATGTCGGCCGGGCACCTCAGCCGCCAGTTCCGGGCCGCCTACGGCGAGTCGCCGTACGGCTACCTGATGACGCGGCGCATCGAGCGGGCGATGGCGCTGCTGCGCCGCGGCGACCTCAGCGTCACCGACGTCTGCTTCGCGGTCGGCTGCTCCTCGCTGGGCACCTTCAGCAGTCGCTTCACCGAGCTGGTCGGGGTGTCGCCCAGCACCTACCGGCGCGAGGCGGCGCGCGCGACGGCGGGGATGCCGCCGTGCGTCGCGAAACAGGTGACCAGACCGGTCAGGAATCGAGAAGCACCGGTGCCGAGCCGCAGCTAGCATGACGCCATGGACATCACCATCCACGCCAGCTTCCTGCCGCACGACGATCCGGACGCCGCCCTGGCCTTCTGGCGCGACACCCTCGGCTTCGAAGTCCGCAACGACGTCGGCTACAGGGGGAGGCGCTGGCTCACGGTCGGCCCCCCCGACCAGCCCGGCACGTCCCTCGTGCTGGCACCGCCGGCCGCCGACCCCGGCGTCACCGACGAGGAGCGCCGCACCATCGCCGAGATGATGGCCAAGGGCACCTACGCCAGCATCAACCTGGCCACCGCCGACCTCGACGGCACCTTCGAGCGGCTGCAGGCCAGCGACGCCGAGGTCGTCCAAGAGCCGACCGAGCAGCCCTACGGGGTTCGCGACTGCGCCTT
>DASQWY010000333.1:0-18251 GCA_035640005.1 Actinomycetes bacterium | reverse complement strand
AGATGGCCATGCCCGGCGACCACACCGAGATGACCGTGCGGCTGATCAGCCCGATCGCCATGGCCGAGGGGCTGCGGTTCGCCATCCGGGAGGGCGGCCGCACCGTCGGCGCCGGCCGCGTCATCAAAATCCTCAAGTAGCAGATGGGCGGTCGAGCATGAACCAGAAGATCCGGATCCGCCTGAAGGCGTACGACCACGAGATCATCGACCAGTCGGCGCGCAAGATCGTCGACACGGTGACCCGTACCGGCGCGCGGACGGCCGGCCCGGTGCCGCTGCCGACCGAGAAGGCGGTCTACTGCGTGATCCGCAGCCCCCACAAGGACAAGGACTCGCGCGAGCACTTCGAGATGCGCACCCACAAGCGCCTCATCGACATCCTCGACCCGACCCCCAAGACCGTTGACAGCCTGATGCGCCTGGACCTCCCGGCCGGCGTGGACATCGAGATCAAGCTATGAGCAGCCAAGCGATCGCCTTCAAAGGCCTCCTCGGCACCAAGCTGGGGATGACCCAGACGTTCGACCAGAACGCCCGGGTGGTGCCCGTCACCGTCATCCAGGCCGGGCCGTGCACGGTCGCCCAGGTGAAGTCGCCCGAGCGGGACGGCTACGCCGCCGTGCAGCTCGCCTTCGGCGAGGTCAAGCGCGGCAAGGTCACCAAGCCCCGCGCCGGGCACTTCGCCAAGGCCGGCGTCGAGCCCCGCCGCCACCTGGTCGAGCTGCGCACCTCCGCGGCCAGCGACTACCAGCCCGGCCAGGAGCTCAAGGCCGACGTGTTCGCGCCGGGGGAGCGGCTGGACGTGGTGGGCGTCTCCAAGGGCAAGGGCACCGCGGGCGTGGTCAAGCGCCACGGCTTCGCCGGCCTGTCCGCCTCCCACGGCACCGAGCGCAAGCACCGCTCGCCGGGCTCGGTGGGCGCCTGCGCCACCCCGGCCCGGATCTTCAAGGGCATGCGCATGGCCGGCCACATGGGCCACCAGCGCGTCACCGTGCTGAACCTGGAGGTCGTCAGGGTCGACCCCGACCGCGACCTGCTGCTGGTGCGCGGCGCCGTGCCCGGCCCCAAGGGCGGCCTGGTCATGCTCCGCAGCTCCGTGAAGGGGGTGCGAAGCTAGTGGCCACCGTCGACGTGCTCGACGCCGCCGGCAAGAAGGCCGGCAGCGTCGACCTGCCCGACGAGGTGTTCGGCGTCCAGGTCAACGTGCCGGTCATGCACCGGGTGGTGCGGGCCCAGCTCGCCGCCGCCCGCGCCGGCACCCACTCCACCAAGACCCGCTCCGAGGTGCGCGGCGGCGGCAAGAAGCCGTGGCGGCAGAAGGGCACCGGCAGGGCCCGGCAGGGCTCGATCAGGGCGCCGCAGTGGACCGGCGGCGGCGTCGTCTTCGGTCCCAAGCCGCGCGACCACGCGCTGCGGGTGAACCGCAAGGAGAAGGCGCTGGCGCTCCGCTCGGCGCTGAGCGACCGGCGCGCCGGCGGCAACGTGGTCGTGCTGGACGCCCTCGACTTCGACGCCCCCAGGACCAGGCAGGCCGTCGAGCTGCTCGACGCCCTCGACCTGGCCGGCCGCAAGCTGCTGCTGGTGGTCGACGGGCTCGAGGAGGCGGCGATCAAGAGCTTCCGGAACCTGCCAACCGTCCACCTGCTCACCTTCGACCAGCTCAACACCTACGACGTGCTGGCCAGCGACGCGGTCGTGTTCACCCGCGACTCGCTCGACGGCTTCCTCGGCCGGTCCACCGCCGGCAAGGGCGAGGAGCAGGAGCTGGTCCTCGAGGAGGGCGAGGACTCGTGAAGAACCCCCGCGACGTGATCCTGCGGCCGGTGGTCAGCGAGAAGTCGTACGCGCTGCTGGACGGCAACACCTACACGTTCGTCGTCCACCCGGACGCCAACAAGACGGAGATCAAGGAGGCCATCCAGGCCATCTTCTCCGTGCGGGTCACCAACGTGAACACCCTGCACCGCAAGGGCAAGCGCAAGCGCACCCGGCAGGTCTACGGGGTCCGCAAGGCCACCAAGCGCGCGCTGGTCACCCTCCACCCGGACGACAAGATCGAGATCTTCGAGGCCAAGTAGCGATGGGCATCCGCAAGCACAAGCCAACCACGCCAGGGCGGCGGGGCAGCTCGGTCGCCGACTTCGCCGAGGTCACCCGGCCGCGGCCGGAGAAGTCGCTGCTGGCGCCGAGCCCCAAGAAGGGCGGCCGCAACCTCCAGGGTCGCATGACCACCCGGCACCAGGGCGGCGGCCACAAGCAGCGCTACCGCCTGATCGACTTCCGGCGCGACAAGGACGGGGTGCCGGCGCGGGTCGCCGCGGTCGAGTACGACCCGAACCGCACCGCCAACATCGCCCTGCTCCACTACGCCGACGGCGAGAAGCGCTACATCATCGCGCCGGACCGCCTGCGGGTCGGCGACACGGTCGAGTCGGGCGAGGGCGCCGACATCCGGCCGGGCAACGCCCTGCCGATCAAGAACATCCCGGTCGGCACCATCGTCCACAACATCGAGATGCGCCCGGGCGGCGGGGCCAAGCTGTCCCGCTCGGCCGGGTCCGCCACCCAGCTGCTGGCCAAGGAGGGCGGGCTGGCCACCCTGCGCCTGCCCTCCGGCGAGATCCGCCAGGTGCAGATCGACTGCCGCGCCACCGTCGGCGAGGTCGGCAACGCCGAGCAGGAGCTGATCCGCTGGGGCAAGGCCGGCCGCAACCGCTGGAAGGGCAAGCGGCCGACCACCCGCGGGGTCGCCATGAACCCGGTCGACCACCCGCTCGGCGGGGGCGAGGGCAAGAGCTCGGGCGGCCGCCACCCGACCAGCCCGTGGGGCAAGCCCGAGGGCCGCACCCGCCGGCGCAAGCCCTCCGACAAGTTCATCGTCCGCCGCCGCCGCAGCCGCGGCCGTGGGAGGTAGGCCATGGCACGCAGCCTGAAGAAGGGTCCGTTCGTGGACGACCATCTGCTCAAGAAGATCGACGAGCTGAACCGGCGGCGGGACAAGCGGGTCGTCCGCACCTGGTCTCGGCGGTCTACGGTCATCCCGGACATGGTCGGCCACACGATCGCCGTCCACGACGGCCGCAAGCACGTGCCCGTGTACATCTCGGAGTCGATGGTCGGTCACAAGCTCGGCGAGTTCGCCCCGACCCGAACCTTCCGCGTCCACCGCTCCCAGGAGCGGGCAACAGGAGTGAGGTAGTCGATGGAAGTCCGCGCGCAGGGCCGGTTCGTCCGGGTGACGCCGTTCAAGGCGCGCCGGGTCGTGGACCTCATCCGTGGCCTGCACGTCGAGGAGGCGCGCCGGGTCCTGCGGTTCACCCCGCGGGCGGCCGCCCTGCCGGTCCGCAAGGTCCTCGACTCGGCGATCGCCAACGCCGAGCACAACCACCAGCTCCCGGCCGACAGCCTGTTCGTCGCCAGGGCGTTCGTGGACGAGGGCCCGACCCTGAAGCGGTTCCGGCCGCGCGCCCTCGGCCGCGCCTACCGGGTGAACAAGCGCACCAGCCACATCACCGTCGTCGTCGACTCCAGAGAGGAGGCTTCGTAGTGGGACAGAAGGTCAACCCGTACGGCTTCCGCCTGGGCGTCACCACCGACTGGAAGTCGCGCTGGTTCAGCGAGCGCGACTACAAGCGCTACCTGCACGAGGACATCGCGATCCGCAGGTACCTGAAGCGCAACCTCTCCCACGCCGGCATCTCCCGGGTGGAGATCGAGCGCACCCGCGACCGGGTGCGGGTCGACATCCACACCGCCCGGCCCGGCGTGGTGATCGGTCGCCGGGGCGCCGAGGCGGACCGCATCCGTGCCGACCTGGACCGCATGACCGGCAAGCAGGTCACCCTGAACATCCTCGAGGTCAAGGGCGCCGAGACCGACGCGCAGCTGGTCGCCCAGGGCGTCGCCGAGCAGCTCGCCAGCCGGGTGTCGTTCCGGCGGGCGATGCGCCGGGCGGTCAACTCCGCCATGAAGGGCGGGGCCAAGGGCATCCGCGTGCAGTGCTCGGGCCGCCTCGGCGGCGCCGAGATGGCCCGCACCGAGTGGTACCGCGAGGGCCGGGTGCCCCTGCACACCCTCCGGGCCGACATCGACTTCGGCCTGGCCGAGGGCCGCACGACCTTCGGGCAGATCGGCGTCAAGGTGTGGATCTACCGCGGCGACGTGCTGCCCTCCCGCGAGGAGCAGGAGGCCGACCGGGCACGGGCCCGCGCCCGCGCGGCCGCCGGCGGGCCGGGCGAGCGCCGCGGCCGCGGCCGTGGCGAGGCCGCCGAGGGCGGCGACGGCGCCGGCGAGCGGCCGCCCCGCTCCCGCGCCGGCCGGGGCCAGGCCGCCGGCGCGGCCGAGGCCACGAGCACCGAGGCCGAGGGCACCGCGCCGGCCGGCGAGGCCCCTCCCGAGCAGGCCGGGGGGTGATGGGCGACCGATGCTGATCCCCAAGCGCGTCAAGCACCGCAAGCAGCACCGCGGCCACCGGCGCGGGGTCGCCAGCGGCGGCACCGCCGTGGCGTTCGGCGACTACGGCCTGCAGGCGCTGGAGCCCGCCTGGCTGACCAACCGGCAGATCGAGGCGGCCCGAATCGCCATGACCCGCCACATCCGCCGCGGCGGCAAGGTGTGGATCAACGTCTACCCGGACAAGCCGGTGACCAAGAAGCCGGCGGAGACCCGCATGGGATCCGGCAAGGGCTCGCCCGAGTGGTGGGTCGCGGTGGTCCGGCCCGGCCGGGTGATGTTCGAGCTGGCCGGCGTCCCCGAGGCGACCGCCCAGGAAGCCATGCGCCTGGCCGCCCACAAGCTGCCGGTCAAGTGCAAGTTCGTGAAGCGCGTGGACGCGGAGTGATGACCATGAAGGCACGGGAGCTGGCCGACCTGGACGCGGACGAGCTGGCCGCGAAGCTGGCGGAGGCCAAGGAGGAGCTGTTCAACCTGCGCTTCCAGAACGTCACCGGGCAGCTCGACGACCCGCACCGGCTGCGCGAGGTCCGCAAGGACATCGCCCGCATCTTCACGGTCGTCCGCCAGCGCGAGCTGGCGGGCGAGGCCGCCCCGGCCGCCGCGCCGGCGGCCAGCCGCGCGCGCGGCCGGCGCTTCGGCCGGCAGCCGAAGGAGAGGAGCTAGCAGCCCATGACCGACCAGGACACCTCGACCAGGACCCGGGGCAGCCGCAAGGCGCGGGTCGGGGTCGTCGTCTCCGACAAGATGGACAAGACCGTGGTCGTCCAGGTGGAGGACATCCGCCAGCACCGCCTGTACGGCAAGACGATCCGGCGGACCACCCGCCTGAAGGCCCACGACGAGCAGAACGAGGCCGGCCAGGGCGACCTGGTCCGCCTGGCGGAGACGCGGCCCATGTCGGCGTCCAAGCGCTGGCGGGTGGTGGAGATCATCCGGAAGGCACGGTGAATCGCGCAGCGATTCACCGTCAAACGGCATCACCGCAGGTAGCACCGCTGAACCACAGAGAGAACGACGGCATCAGACCGAGAGGGTAGGGATGATCCAGCAGGAGTCGCGGCTGAAGGTCGCGGACAACACGGGTGCAAAGGAGATCCTCTGCATCCGCGTGCTCGGCGGCTCCGGGCGGCGCTACGCGTCCATCGGCGACGTGATCGTCGCGACGGTCAAGGACGCGATCCCCGGCGGAGCCGTCAAGGAGGGCGAGGTGGTCAAGGCCGTCGTCGTCCGCACCCGGAAGCAGAAGCGCCGCCCCGACGGCTCCTACATCCGCTTCGACGAGAACGCGGCCGTGATCATCAACGAGCAGCAGAACCCTCGGGGCACGCGCATCTTCGGGCCGGTCGGCCGGGAGCTGCGCGAGAAGCGCTTCATGAAGATCATCAGCCTGGCCCCGGAGGTGCTGTAACCATGAAGGTCCGCAAGGACGACCGCGTGATCGTCATGGCCGGCAAGGACCTGGGCGCCACCGGGCGGGTGCTGAAGGTCGACCCGCGCCACAACCGGGTGCTGGTCGAGGGCGTCAACCGGGTCAAGCGGCACGAGAAGATCCGCCCGACCCAGCGGGGCGGCCAGACCGGCGGGATCACCGAGAAGGAAGCCTGGCTGGACGCCTCCAACGTGCAGCTGGTCAGCCCAGACGACGGCAAGCCCACCCGGGTCGCCTACCGCGTCGAGGACGGCGTCAAGGTCCGGGTCTGCGCCCGCACGGGCGCGAAGCTGTGAACAGGTCGAAGAGGACGGACGAGGACAGATGACAACCACGGCGACGGAGCGGCCGGTGCCGCGCCTGAAGGTGCGCTACCGGGAGGAGCTCCAGCGGCGGCTCAAGGACGAGCTGGGGCTCGGCAACGTCATGCAGGTGCCCCGGCCGGTCAAGGTCGTGGTCAACATGGGCGTCGGCGAGGCGGTGCGGGAGGCGCGCATGCTCGACGGCGCCGTCCGCGACCTCACCCAGATCACCGGCCAGAAGCCGCTGGTCACCAAGGCCAAGAAGTCGATCGCGGGGTTCAAGATCCGCGAGGGCCAGTCGATCGGGGCCAAGGTCACCCTGCGGGGCGACCGGATGTGGGAGTTCCTCGACCGGCTGCTGTCGATCGCGCTGCCGCGCATCCGCGACTTCCGCGGCCTGGCGCCCAAGGGCTTCGACGGCCACGGCAACTTCACCTTCGGGCTGACCGAGCAGCTGGTCTTCCCGGAGATCGACTACGACTCCATCGAGAAGGTCCGCGGCATGGACATCACCCTGGTGACCACGGCCGAGAACGACGAGCAGGGCCGCGCGCTGCTGGCGGCCCTGGGCTTTCCGTTCCGGGCGGGATGACCAGACAGCGGTTCCTGTCAGGCCGCGACCGCGGAACCGGCGGGACCAGGAGGTAACACGGCACATGGCAAAGAAGTCCCTGATCGCCAAGGCGAAGCGCACCCCCAGGTTCAAGGTGCGGGCGTACACGCGCTGCCAGCGCTGCGGGCGGCCGCGGGCCGTGCTGCGCAAGTTCGGCCTGTGCCGGATCTGCGTGCGCCAGCTCGCCCACGCCGGCGAGCTGCCCGGCGTGACCAAGTCGAGCTGGTAGGGGTGTGGCGACGATGACCATGACGGATCCCATCGCCGACATGCTGACCCGCCTGCGCAACGGCAACGTGGCCTACCACGACGACGTCGTCATGCCGAGCTCCAGGATCAAGGTGGAGATCGCCAAGGTCCTCAAGCAGGAGGGCTACATCAAGGACTACGCGGTGGAGCCGGCCGAGGTCGGCACGGTGCTGCGGGTGGACCTCAAGTACGGCCCGAACCGGGAGCGGACGATCAGCGGCGTGCGCCGCATCTCAAAGCCCGGCCTGCGCGTGTATGCCAAGAAGGAGAGCCTGCCGAGGGTGCTGGGCGGCCTCGGCATCGCCATCATCTCGACCTCCAGCGGCCTGCTGACCGACCGCGCGGCCCACAAGGCCGGCATCGGCGGCGAGGTCCTGGCCTACGTCTGGTAAGGGGGGCACGGATGTCCCGGATCGGCAAGCTCCCCATCCCGGTACCCGCCGGCGTCGAGGTCAGGCTCGAGGGCGGCCACGCCACCGTGACCGGCCCGCGCGGCACGCTCAGCCAGGCGCTGCCCGAGCGGATCACCGTCCGCCAGGAGGACGGCCGCGTGCTGGTGGAGCGGCCCGACGACGAGCGCGACAGCCGCGCCCTGCACGGCCTGACCCGCTCGCTGGTCGCCAACATGGTCGAGGGCGTGACCAACGGGTTCGAGAAGCGCCTGGAGATCCAGGGGGTCGGCTACCGCGTGCAGGCCCAGGGCTCCGACCTGGTGTTCAGCCTCGGCTACTCGCACCCCATCTCGGTGAAGGCCCCCGAGGGCATCACCTTCGAGGTGACCAGCCCGACCCGGTTCGCGGTCAGGGGGATCGACAAGCAGCAGGTCGGCCAGGTCGCGGCCGAGATCCGCCGGCTGCGCCGCCCGGACCCGTACAAGGGCAAGGGCGTCCGCTACGCCGGCGAGGTCGTCCGCCGCAAGGCCGGCAAGACCGCCAAGTGAGGTATCGAGCCATGGACGCTGCACGAGCGAAGCGCGAAGGGCGCCTGCGGCGCCACCACCGCGTCCGCCGCCGGGTCGCTGGCACGGCGGAGCGGCCGCGGCTGGCCGTGTTCCGCTCCAACCGCCAGATCTACGCCCAGCTCATCGACGACCGCGCCGGGCGCACGCTGGCGGCGGCCAGCTCGCTGCCGGCCAGCGGCGACGGCGACAAGAAGGCCGCGGCCGCGCGGGTCGGCGCCGAGCTGGCCGAGCGGGCCAGGGCGGCCGGCATCACCTCGGTGGTGTTCGACCGCGGCGGCTTCCAGTACCACGGCCGCGTGCGCGCGCTGGCCGAGGCTGCCCGCGAGGGCGGCCTGGACTTCTAGGGAAACGCAAGGAGGCAACTCGATGGCACCAGCCCCGCGCCGGGGTCCCGGTGGACAGGGCAACCGGCCGCCCCGCGACGACCGCGGGCGCGACAGCCGGGAAGAGCCCCCCAAGTCGCAGTTCGAGGAGCGGGTGGTCGCGATCAACCGCGTGGCCAAGGTCGTCAAGGGCGGCCGCCGCTTCTCCTTCACCGCCCTGGTGGTGGTCGGCGACGGCAACGGCAAGGTCGGCATCGGCTACGGCAAGGCCAAGGAGGTCCCCTCGGCGATCCAGAAGGGCGTCGAGACGGCCAAGAAGAGCTTCTTCCCGGTGCCGATGATCGGCTCGACCATCCCGCACGAGGTGCTCGGCAGCGACGGCGCCGGCCGGGTGCTGCTCAAGCCGGCCTCGCCGGGCACCGGCGTGATCGCCGGCGGCCCGGTGCGGGCCGTGCTGGAGGCGGCCGGCGTCTCCGACGTGCTGTCCAAGTCGCTGGGCTCCTCCAACCCCATCAACATCGTCCACGCCACGGTGGCCGGGCTGAAGCAGCTCAAGCGCCCGACCGAGCTGGCCGAGCGGCGCGGCCTGGAGTTGGCCGAGATGTCGCCCACCACGGTCGCCCGGGTGCGGGCCGCCGCCGCGGTCGGCGCCGGCCCGAAGGGCCGGGAGGCGTCGGCATGAAGCTCCGGATCACCCAGACCCGCTCGCTGATCGGCCGGCCGAAGCCGCAACGGGACACCGTCCGCAGCCTCGGCCTGAAGCGCATCCGCGACACCGTGGTCAAGGAGGACCGGCCGGAGATCCGTGGCATGCTGTTCAAGGTCTCCCATCTGGTCAGCGTCGAGGAGGTATCCGAGTGAAGCTGCACCACCTGCGCCCGGCGCCCGGCTCCACCAAGGAGCGGGTGCGCAAGGGGCGGGGTGACGCCTCCGGCAAGGGCAAGACGGCCGGTCGGGGCACCAAGGGATCGCGCGCCCGCGGCCAGATGCGCGTCGGCTTCGAGGGCGGCCAGATGCCGCTGCAGCGCCGCATCCCCAAGCTGCGGGGCTTCACCAACCCGAACAAGGTCGCCTGGTCGGTGGTCAACCTCGACCGGCTGCAGGCCGCCTTCCCGCGAGGCGGCGGCGTCGACCCGGACGGCCTGGTCCAGGCCGGCCTGGCCCGCAAGCACACGCCCGTGAAGGTCCTCGGGCAGGGCGAGGTCACCGTCGCCCTGCAGGTGCGGGCGCACGCGTTCTCGGCGACGGCGGCCTCCAAGATCACCGCCGCGGGCGGTACCGTGGAAGTGGTGTAGGGACCGAGGAGAGGAAGCCCGGGATGCTGTCGGCCTTTCGCAACGCGCTCAAGATCCCCGAGCTGCGCGGCAAGATCCTGTTCACGGTCGCGATCATCGCGGTCTACCGGCTGGGATCCCACCTGCCGGTGCCGGGGGTGGACTTCAACGCCGTGCACGACTTCCTGCAGAACCCGGGCAGCCAGGACGCCAACGGCGCCTTCACCCTGATCAACCTGTTCTCCGGCGGCGCGCTGACGCAGTTCGCGGTGTTCGCGCTGGGCATCATGCCCTACATCACCTCCTCGATCATCATGCAGCTGCTCGGGGTGGTGATCCCCCGCCTGGAGCAACTCCAGAAGGAGGGCGAGCAGGGGCGCAAGAAGATCCAGCAGTACACCCGCTACGTGACCGTCGGCCTGGCGATCCTGCAGTCGGCCGGGATCGTGCAGCTGGCCCACAACAAGGGCATCCTGCCGCTCGACATCTTCCCCGGCCTCACCTGGCAGCGGTTCACCCTGGCGGTGCTGACCCTGACCGCCGGCACCGCCCTGATCATGTGGCTGGGCGAGCTGATCACCCAGCGCGGGGTCGGCAACGGCATGTCGATCCTGATCTTCACCGCGATCGTGGCGCGGCTGCCGAGCGAGGGCGCCAGCATCCTGCGGGTCAACAAGGGCTTCGTGTTCGGCCTGGTCTGCCTGCTGGGCCTGCTGATCATCGTGGCGGTGATCTTCGTGGAGCAGGCGCAGCGCCGCATCCCGGTGACCTACGCCAAGCGGATGGTCGGCCGGCGCATGTACGGCGGGCAGTCCACCTACATCCCGCTCAAGGTCAACCAGGCCGGCGTCATCCCGATCATCTTCGCCTCCAGCCTGCTGTACCTGCCGACCCTGCTCGCCTCGATCGTGCACAAGCCGTGGCTGACCAACATGGCCGACCGCTTCGCCCGCACCGGCACCCACCCGGCCTACATCCTCAGCTACTTCCTGCTGATCATCGCCTTCGCCTACTTCTACAACTCGATCGCGTTCAACCCGGTCGACACCGCCGACAACATGAAGAAGTACGGCGGCTTCATCCCCGGGATCCGTCCGGGCCGGCAGACCGCCGAGTACCTCAACCACATCCTGACCAGGATCACCCTGCCCGGGTCGCTGTTCCTCGCCTTCGTCGCGATCCTGCCGTTCATCGCCCTGTCGGCCGGCAACGTGCAGCAGTTCCCCTTCGGAGGCACCGCCATCCTGATCACCGTCGGGGTCGGCCTGGAGACCATGAAGCAGATCGAGTCCCAGCTCCTGCAGCGCAACTACGAGGGGTTCCTGCGGTGACCTCGCGCCCCGGTCCGGTTTGGGAGCGGGCAGCTCGGCCGGGTAACCTCGCGGCCCACGCCGCGGGCCGGTCCGGCCAGCCGCACCAGATGACCGGCTAGGAGCGAGAGGGACGCATGCGCATCGTGCTGCTCGGCCCGCCGGGGGCCGGCAAGGGGACCCAGGCCGTCCGCATCGCCGAGTACTTCGGCTGCGCCGACGTGGCCACCGGCGACATCTTCCGGGCCAACGTCGCCGAGGGCACCGAGCTGGGCCGCATCGCCCAGACCTACATGGACCAGGGCGACCTGGTGCCCGACGAGGTCGTCATCGACATGGTGACGCACCGGCTGGCCGAGCCGGACTGCGACGTCGGCTTCGTGCTGGACGGCTTCCCGCGCACGGTGGCGCAGGCCGAGGCGCTGGACCGGCGCCTCGCCGAGCTGGACACCCCGCTGCACGCGGCGCTGAACTTCGAGGCGACCGAGGACGAGCTGTTCCGGCGCCTCGCCGGCCGCGCCACGGCGCTGCACCGCTCCGACGACTCCGAGCAGACCATCCGGCACCGGCTCGAGGTGTTCGCCATCAAGACCAGGCCCCTGATCGACTACTACGCGCGCCGCGGCCTGCTCATCAACGTGGACGCCATCGGTACGATCGAGGAGGTCACCAAGCGCATCCTCAACGACCTGACGGCCCGGACCTGAGCTGGCCAGCATGATCGTCCGCAAATCCCCCGAAGAGCTCGACCGCATGCGCCGCGCCGGCCGCCTGGTCGGCCACACGCTGTCGCTGCTCGCCGCCGCCGCCCGCCCGGGCGTGTCCCTGCTGGAGCTGGACCGGCTCGCCGAGCGGACCATCCGCGGCGCCCGCGCGGTGCCGTCGTTCCTCGGCTACCACGGCTTCCCGGCCACCCTGTGCCTGTCGCCCAACGACCGGGTGGTGCACGGCATCCCCAGCCGCTACGTGCTGCGGCAGGGCGACATCCTGTCGATCGACTGCGGCGCGATCGTGGAGGGCTACCACGGCGACGCCGCCGTCACCGTCCCGATCGGCCAGGTCGACGAGGCCGCCAGGCGGCTGATCGCCACCACCGAGCGCGCCATGTGGGCCGGCATCGCGCAGGTCCGGGCCGGCAACCGGCTCTCCGACATCGGCCACGCGGTCGAGCGGGTGGCGCGCGAGCCCGGCTACGGGGTGGTCCGCGAGTACGTCGGCCACGGCATCGGCACCCGCATGCACGAGGAGCCGCAGGTGCCGAACTACGGCCGGCCCGGGCGCGGCCTGCGCCTGGACGTCGGCCTGGTCCTGGCGATCGAGCCGATGGTCAACGAGGGCGGCGCCGAGACCGAGGTGCTCGACGACGGCTGGACGGTGGTGACCAGGGACGGTTCGCGCTCGGCCCACTTCGAGCACACGGTCGCCATCACCCCGGACGGTCCCGAGGTGCTCACCCTGCTGGACGGCGCCCGCCAGCAGGACTGGCTGCCCCCGGTCGCGACCCAGCTCAGCTAGGCCGGCCGCTACAGCAGCTCGGCGAGCAGCGCGGCGGCGCGGGCAGCGCCGTCGGTCTCGACCGGGCGGTAGTCCACCGGGCGGCCGACCTCGGCGGCGATCGCGTCGGCGATCGACTCCGGGGTGGCCGTGCCGTAGTCCATCCGCCGGCCGGCGCGGTAGCGGTCCAGCCGGTGGGCGACGTGGACGTTCTGCTCGAAGTGGTTGCGCAGCGGGAAGTACAGGAACGGGCGGCGGCAGGCGACCAGCTCCATGGTGGTGCTGAGGCCGCCCTGCACCACCGCCAGGTCGCTGGCGAACAGGTGCCGGTACAGGTCGGGCACGTGGCCGAGCACCTCCACCCCCGCCGGCGCCTGCAGCGAGGCGGGGTCGATGCGCGGCCCCGCCACCGCGACCATCCGCAGGCCGTCGACGCGGCCGGCGGCCTCGGGGAAGCTGGCCACCACCCGCCGCAGCAGCGCCAGCCCCACCCCCGACCCGCCGACGGTGACGACCACCACCCGCTCGTCCGGCCGCCAGCCGAGGCGCTCCCGCAGCTCCTCCCGGTCGCCGAGCCGCGCCGGGTCGAAGCCGGTGACGTAGCCGGCGAAGGCGTAGTGCCGCTCGGTCCAGTCGCGGATCGCCGGCAGCCCGGGGCCGAAGTCGAGCGGGACGACGTCGTCGGGGCTGCCGACGAAGATCGCCCGGTCGCGGACCCGCGGGAAGCGGGCGACCTGCTCGATCATCTCGGCGTTGTAGTCGGCGGTGAGGAACGCCTCCCGCTCGCCGCCGTCCGGCATCGGCACCCAGCCGACGAAGTCGGTCATCCAGCCGAACCCGGTGCGCTTCAGCTCGGGGTTCTCGTGCCAGTAGTAGTCGACGTCCCAGGCCTCGTCGCCGACCACCAGGTCGTAGTCGCCCTCCTCGACGACCTCGTGGAACACCATGAAGTTGGCCACCAGGATCTCGTCCATCCGCCTGATCGCCTGGAAGGCGTTGAGGTCGTGGTCGCCCGCCTCGCGCTCGATGTGGCGCGACTCCGACGCCAGCAGCTGGCTGGCCGGGTGGACGCGCTCGCCGTTGTCCTCGAGCACCCTGGTGACCGGGTGCTGGGCGAGCCAGTCGACCTCCAGGTCGGGGTGGAGCCGGCGCAGCTCCTGCGCGACGGCGACGTCCCGGCGCGCGTGGCCGAGCCCGATCGGGGAGGACAGGTACAGCGCGCGCCGGCGCCGCCGCAGCGCCCGCGTCCAGCGCAGCTGCCGCTGCCCGGAGGGCGCCACCGTCTCGGCGAAGTCGCGCAGCAGCAGGTTGGTCCGGACCGGGTCGCGGGCCTGAGGCGCGTGCCCTCCGCCCTCGACCATGACCAGCGGGGCGGCGAGCGTCGCCGCCAGCGCGACCCCCCATCCCGGGTCGACCAGCTCGTCCTCGGTGCCGTGGACGACCAGGGTGGGGCAGCGCACCCGGGCGCAGAGCGCGACCACGGTGGCGGGGTCGAGCTCCTTGGTGTCCCAGCCGCGGAAGCCTGCCAGGATGGTCTCGGCGTCGGTGTCCAGTCCCCAGCCGACGCAGTCCTCGATCTGCTTGGTGGAGTGCGGCTCGGTGTAGCACCGGGAGAAGAACCATTCCAGGTAGCCGCGCCAGTCGCGCAGCCAGTAGTGGCGGTTCTCCTTCGCCCAGCCCTCGTCGGTGTCCAGCACCTCGTCGAACGGGTAGGGCGCCACCTCCGGCCCCTCGACCGGCAGCGCCGGGGCGATCAGGACCAGCCCGGCGACCCGCTCGGGGTGCTCGGCGGTCAGGATCAGCGCCTCGCCCATGTCGCACCAGGCGATCACGATCGCGCGCTCCACGCCGGCCGCGTCCAGCACCGCGACCGCGTCGCCCGCGAACTCGCGGCGGACGTAGGCCTGGTAGTCGCGCGGGCGGTCGGAGCGCCCGTTGCCGCGGGGGTCGAAGGTGACCACGCGGCCGTGGCGGGAGAGGTAGGGGAGCTGGGCCTTCCAGCAGCGCGAGTGGACGATCTCCCAGGTCGGCGGGAGCAGGAACGCCGGCTCGCCGGTCCCGTAGCGCTCCCAGAACACGCGCACGCCGTCCCGCTCGACGTAGCCCTCCTCGGCGGGGTAGCACGCGCGGGTCTGCTCGCGCGCCGCCGGCGCCATCGTCGCCGTCATCCGGCCCTCCCTGGGAGCGACTCGACGAACTCGCGCAGCAGCAGGTTCACCCGCACCGGGTGACGGGCCTGCGGGATGTGGCCGCCGCCCTCCAGCACCGCCAGGCGGCCGCCGGTCGCCTCCGCCAGCGCCGCGCCGCGCCGTGGGTGGCTGATGTCGTCCTCGTCGCCGTGGACGACCAGGACGGGGCAGCGGACCCGGGCGCACCAGGCGCGCAGGGTCGCCTCGTCGGGGCCGGGGACCTGCGCGGCGATGAGCAGCTTCGGGGTGGTCTCCAGGCCCCAGCCGACGCAGTCCTCGATCTGCTTGGTGGAGTGCGGCTCGGTGAAGCACCGGCCGAAGAAGAACCACAGGAAGTCCTCGTAGTGGTCCTGCCAGTAGTAGCGGTTGTACTTGGCCCAGCCCTCGGTGGAGCGGTACGGCTGATCCCACGGCGGCACCGCCCCGTCGCCGAACCCGGGGCCGAGGGCCACCGTCGGGCCGGTGAAGGCGGCCCCGAGCACGCGCTCCGGGTGGTGCGCCATGACCCACAGCGCCCACGGTGCGCTGCGTGACAGCGAGACCAGCACCGCGCGCTCGGTGCCGGTCGCGTCCATCACCGCCAGCGCGGCCGCGCCCTGCCGCTCTTCGTCGTAGGGCGCCGGGTCGAGCGGCCGGTCCGAGCCCCCGTTGCCCGGCCCGTCGTAGGTCACCACCCGGAAGTGGCGGGACAGGTACGGCACCTGCGCCTTCCAGTAGCGGCTGCGGAGGGCGGTCCAGGTCGGCATGAGCAGGATCGTCGGCTCAGCCGACCCGAACACCTCGTAGGACAGCTTCACGCCGTGGTGGTCGACGTATCCCTCGCGGTCGGGATCCCTGGCGCGCATCGCCGGCCTCCGGTCAGGGCTGTGGGCGTCGCAGGAGCCGCGCGAGCCGGTCGCGGGCCGCCGTCAGCCGGGCGCGGCCGGCGGCGGCGATCAGCGAGAACCCGCCGCCGCCGACCAGCAGCAGGTTGACCAGCGAGTCCTCGCCCAGGTGGTGCGCCAGCGGGTGCATCGCCGTCAGCTGGTGAAGCAGTAGGAGTCGCTGGAGGCGTCGCCGGCCTGCAGCCGGGTCTGGTGCACCCGCAGCCCGCGGAAGTCCTCGCCGTTGGGGAAGAAGCGCGCGTCGGCGGTGACGCCGCCGCCGTCCAGGTCGGCGTCGAGCCTGGCGACCCAGGCGCCGACACCGTCCGGGTAGAAGATGTCGTCCCACGCCCCGTACAGCGAGTTGCTGACGTACAGGCGCCGGCCGTCGCGGCTAATCTCGACCATCTGCGGCCCGCCGCCGAGCGGCTGGTCCGGCGCGGCCGGGTGCGGCTGCCGGCGCACGATGCCGCCGAGCTTGACCGAGCCGGCCTCACGCGGGTTGAACGGGTCGCTGACGTCGTACTGCTTGAGCTCGCCAGTGCCCCAGCAGGACACGTACAGCCAGCGGTCGTCCACTGACAGGTCGATGTCGGTGATCAGCGGCGGCACCGCGCCGAAGGGCTTCAGCGCCGGCGGCAGCTGCTCGGCGTCGGCCGGCTCGGCGGGGATGGTGACGACCTTGCGGACCGCCCAGCGGTCGCCGTCCCGGTGCCACAGGAACACCGACGCGGACAGGTCCTCGACGCTGATGACCGTCCCGACGAAGCCCCAGGTCTTGGAGGGGTCGTGGGCGGGGCGCACCTCCAGCACCATCTGGTTGGCGTCGCCCAGGTCGACGCGCTGGACGAGCCTGCGCTCGGACATGCTCCAGAAGTTGAGGTGGTGGCCGAACCTGCGGCCGAGCAGGTCCTCGGGGTTGAGGCCGTTCTCGAACATCGAGGGGGTTGCCCACTCCGAGGTGATGACGGTGTCGTGGTTGAGGTGCCACCAGCCGTCGTAGCCGAAGACCACGTCGCCGCGGTCCTGCTCCCAGGGGCCGATGACCTCGAAGGTGTCGTGGTCCATCAGGGCGACCCCGCCGGGGCCGTCGTTGCCGTTGGCGCCGCCGAGGGCGAACAGGAAGATGCCGCCGGGCCCGCAGTGGATGGTGTGCGGGCGCGAGTAGCCGGCCTTGCTGGCCAGCTCGTCGGCCTCCACGGTGCGGACCACCTGGGGGTTGCGCGGGTCGGGCTTGGTGTCCATGACGTAGGTGCGCGAGGAGCGCAGGCCGGGGACGACCAGGTAGCGGCGCTCCAGCGGCTGGCCGTGGTCGCCGTGGCCCTGGTGGCACAGCGCGCTGGAGCAGGCGTTCCAGCCGAAGTGGTGCAGCTCGTTGCCGGCGGTGGGCAGCTCGCTCCAGCCGACGACCTGGCCGTAGGTGGACGACGACGGGTCGGTGTCGAGCACCGTCATCGCGTCCTTCTCCCGGCCGGCGGGGTCGAACGCCGCCACGTAGGCCAGCCGCTCGGGCGGGGCGGCGATGGCGTCGGCGGGGGTGCGGTAGAAGGTAGGGTCGTTCGTCTCGGGCACGGAAACCTCCCCTGCTCGGACTGGCTACAGAATTCGGTCGACCGACCGAACGCGAGGATTCTCGTACTGTGGTACCTTCTTGTCAAGGTCGGTCGACCGACCGACCCTCGGCCGTGAGGAGGGCGCCCGGTGACGGAGGCCGCCACCGATACCCGCACGCTGATCATCGAGGCCGCCCGCCGCCGGCTGCTCCAGGACGGCTACGCCCGCCTGTCGACCCGCAAGGTGGCCGAGGAGGCGGCGGTGCCGCTCAGCCAGCTGCACTACCACTTCGGTTCCAAGAGCGGTCTCATTCTGGCGCTGTTCGCGGAGGAGAACCGGCGGCGCCTGGACCGGCAGCGACGAATGTACGCCGCCGACGAGCCGCTCTGGAAGCGCTACGAGCGCGCCTGCGACTACCTCGAGGACGACCTGGACTCCGGCTACGTGCGGGTGCTGCAGGAGATGATCGCGGCGGGCTGGTCGAACGCGGAGATCGGCGCGGCCGTCCGCGAGCTGCTCGGCGGCTGGTTCCACCTGCTCGCCGAGGTGGCCCGCGAGGAGGAGCGGCGTGGCGGTCCGCTCGGCCCGTTCACCGCCGACGAGCTGGCCGCGCTGGTCGCCAACGCCTTCATCGGCGCGGAGGCGCTGCTGCTGCTCGGCTTCGACCGGCACGTCACCCCGATCCGGTCGGCGCTGCGGCGGGTCGGCGCGGTCATCAGGGAGCGGGAGGAACGACGGGCGCACGCCGCGCCTGGCGGTGTTGTTGCTGGTTGACGCCTGATATTGGTATCTTGTGGAGCCGGCCCGGCCTCGGCTGGGCCTTCGCGCCGTGGGCGGAAGTCGCGGCGCTCCCCATGTTCCAGCGATTGATCCGCACGGTGCTTGCCGTGCCCGCCAGACGAGAGGTGAAGGGAAGCAGCTTGCCGAAGAAGGACGGCGCCATCGAGGTCGAGGGGACCGTCGTCGAGCCCCTCCCGAACGCGATGTTCCGGGTGGAGCTGGCCAACGGCCACCGCGTCCTCGCGCACATCTCCGGAAAGATGCGCATGCACTACATCCGCATCCTGCCGGGGGACCGGGTGGTCGTCGAGCTGTCCCCCTACGACCTCAACCGGGGCCGGATCACCTACCGGTACAAGTAGGAAGTGACATGAAGGTCAAGCCGTCGGTAAAGAGAATCTGCGAGAAGTGCAAGACCATCCGCCGCCACGGCGTGGTGATGGTGATCTGCAG
>DASQWY010000332.1:0-3800 GCA_035640005.1 Actinomycetes bacterium | reverse complement strand
GCCAGCGGCGCCAGGGCGGCCTGCACCGCCTCGCCGGCCTCGGCGTCCAGCAGCCCGTCCACCGCGACCATGCCGTCGAACGTGCCCGACAGCCACAGCCCCCGCCGCTCCAGCCGCCGCCGCTCGCGCTGGTCGGCGCGGTCGGGGTCCAGCAGCTGGCGCAGGTGGCCGGCCACCTGGCGCAGCCGGGGCGGGTCCAACCGGCGGGCGGCGTCCAGCAGCACCGGCTCGGCCTGCGCGGCGGCCACCGCGGGCAGGTCGCGGGCGGCCCCGGCCAGCACCGCCGCGTGCTGGTAGGACAGGTCGCCGGCCACCATCGCCCGCCCCGTCGAGCGCAGGGGACCGCGGAACAGCGCCCGGGCGGCGTGCACCCGCCGGGCGGCCGCAGCGGCGCCGCTGCGGGTGGCGGCGCGCAGCCAGGCGGCGGTGGAGGGCGCGGGGGTGGCGTGGTCGGCGCCGGCGGCGCCGCGGCCGTCGGCGTGGGCCAGCAGCCGCAGACAGATGCCGTCCAGCTGGTCGAGCAGCCGGTGCAGCGCCAGCGTCTGCTGGACCAGCAGCGCGTCGGGCAGGTCGGCGGGGTCCTGGGGGGCGAGCCTGGCCATCTCGGCGGCCAGGCCCTCCAGCCCAGCGGGCAGCTCGCCCTCGGCCAGGGTGTTTGGCGAACTGGTGTTCGGTCCCATGGCGCAACCCTACCCGGCCAGGTCGGCGCCGCCCAGGCCCCACGGCATCTCTGTGGACAACCGGTTCGAGCCACCGCACCGTCCGCCCAACGGCGCGCGGGCAGCTCCGGCGGGCGGACCTGGCCGCCGTTGGGATCCGGGACCGCGCCGGGGTTTCGATGGGTCGCGAGCGGATAGACGCCAACCGAACGGCTCGTGCAGCTGGCCTCCGTCCCTGAGGAGGACCGATGCCACCGGATGCGGCCGCCGCGGTGTCCACCAACCGCAAGCGGTTCCGGCGCAGCCCCGGACAGGTCGCCGCCGCCCGCCGGTTCGTCGCCGAAGCCCTGCCCCGCGGCTCCGACCTGCAGGAGACGGCCCGCCTGCTGGTCAGCGAGACGGTCACCAGCATGCTCGACCAGGTGGCGTTCGGCCTGGTCGGCACGTTCGAGGTCGCCTACACCATGGTCGACGGCCAACTCCGCGTCGAGGTCTCGGACGACGGCGGGCCTGCCCGGCTGCGGCGGCGCATCCACGGGGTCAGACCGAAGCAGGGCCGTGGGTTCCTGCTGGTGCAGCGCCTCGCGAGCCGCTGGGGCATCCGCGAGGACGTCGCCGGACGGACCATCTGGTTCGAGCTCGGCCGGGAGCGGCAGGCAATCCCGGCTCCCGCCTAACGGCGGGCCGGCAGCTCCGGCGGGCGGACCTGGCCGCCGGCGGGATCCGGGGACCGCGCCGGGGGCAGGACCAGGCGGAAGGCGGTGCCGCCGCCGTCGCCGGACTCGGCGCGGATGGCCACGCCCATGGCGTCGCACAGCGCCTTGACGATCGCCAGGCCGAGGCCGGACCCGACCGCCCTGCTGGCCCGGTAGCGTTCCCACAGGTAGCCGCGGTCGAACGCGTGCGGCAGGTCGCCGGCGGCGATGCCGGGACCCTGGTCGACCACTGCCGCCTCTACCCCGCCGGCGGGCAGGCGGCGCGCGGCCAGCAGCACCGACCGGCCCGGCGGGCTGGAGCGGGTGGCGTTGTCGAGCAGGTTGTCGAGCACCTGGCGGAGCCGGCCGGGGTCGACCCTGGCGGGCAGCGGCCCGGCGAACCGGGTGCTGACGGTCACCTCCCGCTGGCCCGCCCGCTCGGCCGCGGCGGCGGCCGCCTCGCGCAGCACCGCGGCAACGTCGCTGTCGACCAGGCTGACCGCGAACTGGCCGCGGCCGAGCCTGGCCAGGTCGAGCAGGTCCTGCACCAGCCGCGCCAGCCGCATGGTCTCGGCGTGGATGCGCTCCAGGGCGCGGCGCCTGGCGACCTGGTCGTCGATGGTGCCGTCCAGCAGCCCCTCGGTGTAGCCCTGCACGGTGGTCAGCGGCGTCTTCAGCTCGTGGCCGACGCTGGCCAGGAACGCCCGCTGCTCGGCCTGGGCGTGCTCCAGGCCCGCGGCCATGTCGTTGAAGGCGGCGGCGACCTCGGCGACCTCGTCGTCGCCGTCGACCGCCACCCGGGTGGCGAGGTCGCCGGCGCCCACGCGGCGGGCGGCGGCCAGCAGCCGGCCGAGCGGGGCGGCCAGCCGGCCGGCCAGCAGCCAGGCGGCCAGCGCGGCCAGGGCGACGGCCAGGCCGGTGGCCAGCAGCAGCCGCTGCGCCACCACCGGGAACAGGCTGATCCCCAGGCCGCGGACCCGGTGGACCAGCAGCACGCCGGCCAGGCGGCTCCGGGCCGGCGCCGGCGGGCTCGCCGGGGCGACCGCCCAGGCGAGTCCGCCGCGGGTGCCGGTCGCCACCTGCCCGCGGGCGAGCGCGGCGGCCAGGTCGACGTCGGGGACCGGCGCCAGCGGGCCGGCGCCGCGGCTGCCCGGGGCCGGGCAGCGCGCCGGCCAGCTGGGGGCGCCGTCGGCGCCGAGCAGGTACACCTCGGTCTGGCCGACCCGCAGCGCGCGCAGGATCGCGCAGGAGGTCTGCAGGGGGCGGTCGCCGGCGACCGCCCCGGCGACCGCGTCGGCCTGCTCGCCGAGCTGCTGCTCCAGGCCGCGCTCGGGGACCAGGCGGATCAGCGACAGGGTGATCACCCCGATCAGCACCGCGGCCAGCACGGTGACGGCCACGAACGCCAGCACCAGCCGGCCGCGCAGCGACCCGCCGCTAGCCATCGCGGGCCTCGGCGGCCTTGTAGCCGACCCCGCGGACGGTGAGGATCGGGGCCCGCTCCCCCAGCTTGGCGCGCAGCTGGCGGATGTGGACGTCCACGGTGCGGGTATCGGCCGGGAAGGCGTAGCCCCACACCCGCTCGAGGATCTGGTCGCGGGACAGCACCAGCCCGCGGTTGCGGACCAGGTAGTGGAGCAGCTCGAACTCGCGGGCGGTGAGCTGCACCGGCCGGCCCTCGAAGCTGACCTCGTGGCGGCCGGGGTCGACGGTGAGGCTGCCCAGGTGCAGGGGCGGCTCGGGGCCGGCCTCGGGCTCCGGCTCGGCGCGGCGCAGCACCGCCTTGACCCGGGCGACCAGCTCGCGGGGCGAGAACGGCTTGGTCACGTAGTCGTCGGCGCCGAGCTCCAGGCCGAGCACCCGGTCGGCCTCCTCCTCGCGGGCGGTGACCACGATGATCGGCACCCGGCCGCCCCGCTCGCGCAGGGCGCGGGTGACCTCGAAGCCGTCCATGCCGGGCAGCATCAGGTCCAGCAGCACCAGCCGGGGCCGCTCGGCCTCGACCGCGGCCAGCCCGGAGCGGCCGTCGGTGCGCCACACCACCCGGAAGCCGTCGCGTTCCAGGTACAGGCGCACCAGGTCGGCGATGGACTCCTCGTCCTCGACCAGCAGCACGGTCCCCTTCGACGGGTGCTCGATCCCCAACGCCCCTCCCGGTGCGCGCGGCGTTCGCCGGCGACCGTAGCATCGGCCGGTCAGGTTCGGGATGCCCCTCCGGCAGGTTCGGGCCGTGTAAAGACCGAGGCCAGCCGCTCACTCCTCCCAGGGGGGCTCGGTGTCGGCGGCGGGCGGGCGCGGGCGGCGGTCGGGCGGGGCGCGGAACGCCTCGCCGAGCGCCGGCCAGCGCGCCCCCCGCCGGACGGCCTCCACGCCGGCCGCGGCCAGCAGCAGGCCGCCGGCCACCACCAGCGCCGGGCCGGCGGGCGAGGTCGCCACCCGGATGGCC
>DASQWY010000331.1:0-3844 GCA_035640005.1 Actinomycetes bacterium | reverse complement strand
GGGTGCCGCCGAGGATGCCGTTGTTGACGAAGTCCGAGGTGACCGGCACGAAGGTGATCAGCACCCCGGCGAACACCCCCGGCAGCGACAGCGGGAAGACCACCCGCCGGAACGCCTGCGCGCGGCTGGCGTACAGGTCGTAGGCGGCCTCGACCAGGCTCGGCTCGACCCGCTCCAGGGCGACGTACAGCGGCAGGACCATGAACGGCAGGTAGTTGTAGGTGAGCCCGCCGATCACCGCGGTCGAGGTGGCCAGGATGTGGAAGTCCCGCGGCAGCAGGCCGGCGTCCTTGAGCGGCCCGAACACGATCCCCTCGTCGGCCAGGATGAACTTCCACGAGGCGGTGCGGATCACGAACGACACGAAGAACGGCAGCAGGATCAGGAACAGGTAGGTCGACTTGTGGCTGCCGCCGTAGAACGCGATCCAGTAGGCCATCGGGTAGGCGAGCACCAGGCTGAGCACGGTGACGATCAGGCCGTAGACGATCGAGCGGATGAACTGGGTGTGGAACAGGGTCCAGGCGTCGGAGTAGTTGGCCCAGTGCCAGGTCTGCCGGAAGCCCTCCTCCACGTTCCCCGTCTGCAGCGACAGCGACAGCATCACCAGGATCGGGATCACGAAGAAGATCGCCAGCCACAGGCCGCCGGGCAGCCCCAGCAGGTACGGGGTGAGGCCGACCCTGCGGCCGCGCGCGCTCATGCCCCTACGACTGGATGATCGGGTTGAAGATGCGGTTCCAGGTCTTCTCCTCGTCGGGGGTGAGGACCCGGTAGCGCTTGGTCTTGCCCAGGTAGGCGTCGGTCGGGAACACCAGCGGGCTCTTGATGAGGTCCTCGAGGGTCGTCTTGTCCGCGCCGGACTCGCTCGCCGCCTTGGTCTGGAGCACCTGCTTGGCGGCCGGGACCGGGGTGATGTAGTCGATGTTCTCGGCCAGGGTGGCGGCCACGTCCGGCTTGTACACGTAATCCATGTAGGTGATCGCGTCCACCGGGTGCTTGGCGCCCTTGGGGATGCACATGTTGTCCTGCCACAGGACCGCGCCCTCCTGCGGCACCACGAACTTGATGTCGGGCGAACCGGAGTTGTTGAGCTGGTAGATGTCGCCCGAGTAGGCCATGGAGATCCAGACGTTGCCGGAGCTGAGCCCCTCGGCCTCGCCGGCGTTGTCGACGAAGCTGCGGAGCTGCGGCTTGAGCTCCTTCATCTTCGCCGCGGCCCGCTGCCAGTCGGCCTGGGTGGACTTCTCGGGGTCGATGCCGATGCCGATCATGACGAAGTTCGGGAAGTCGACGTTGTCACCGAACATGGTGATCTTGCCCTTGAAGGCGGGGTCGAACAGGTCCTCGAACTTGGTGATCGGCCGCTTGGTCAGCTTGGGGTTGTAGGCCAGCCCGGTCAGGCCCGCCTGCCAGGCGACCGTGAACTTGTTGCCGGGGTCGAAGGTGGGGTTCTTGAAGCCGGGCCCGGCGTTCTTCTCGAAGTTCGGCAGCTTGGAGTGGTCCAGCTCCACCAGGAACTTCTGGCGGATCAGCTTCTCGATCGAGCCGCCGTTGGTGATCACCATCAGGTCCCAGCCGGTGTCCTGGCCGGCCTTGAGGGACGGGTTGATCTTGCCCAGGAACGAGTCGTTGTCCTGGATGACCTCCTTGTAGTTCACCTTGATGCCGGTCTCCTTGGTGAACTGCTGGAGGGAGGGGTGGACGGTCTTGCCGCCGACCTTGGCGGTGTCGATGTACAGCGGCCAGTTGGCGAAGTTCAGCACGCCGGCCTGGGTCTTGCCCGTCCAGAAGCCGGGCGCCTGGGTCGTCTGCGTCTCGTTGGTGCCGCTCACGCCGCACGCGGCGAGCAGGGCCGAGGCCCCGGCCAGGCCGGCGCCGGCCAGGGCGGCCCGCCGGCTGACGCGCTGCTGGGTCAGTCCGCGCAGCAGCGCGGGGTCGAGGGGTCGCGCTCGGTCGCTCACGTTTGTGCCTCCTCCTTGGCGCTGGCACCGAGCACGTAGGAGTGCTCGGGCAGCCACGACAGCCATCCCACCTGGCCGGCCTGGACGTCGACGCCCTGCGTGGTCGCCGCGTTCTGCTGGTACACCGCGACCTGGGTGCCGCCGTCGGTGCGGACCCGGTACTGGGTCGAGGTGCCCAGGTACACCACCTCGGTCACCGTCCCGCGCAGGGCGCACTGGTGCGGCGGAGGCGGGTCGTCGGCCGCCCGCAGCACCATCTTCTCGGGACGCACGGCGACCTCGGTCTCGTGCCCGTCCGCCACGCCGCCTCCGTCGGCGATCAGCACCCGCTCCTCCGGGCCCAGCCCGTCCAGGCCCAGGGCGTCGCCCCGGCGGACCGCCCGGCCGGTGAGGATGTTCGAGGTGCCGAGGAAGTTGGCCACGAACCGGGTGCCGGGCCGCTCGTACATCTCGCGCGGGGTGCCCAGCTGCTCGATCCGGCCGGCGTTCATCACCACCAGCCGGTCCGACATGGTCAGGGCCTCCTCCTGGTCGTGGGTGACGTACACGAAGGTGATCCCGACCTCGCGCTGGATGCGCTTGAGCTCCAGCTGCATCGCCTGCCGCAGCTTCAGGTCCAGGGCGCCGAGCGGCTCGTCCAGCAGCAGCGCCCGCGGGCGGTTGACCAGCGCGCGGGCCAGCGCGACCCGCTGCTGCTGGCCGCCGGACAGCTGCGCCGGCTTGCGCTTCTCGCGGCCCTTCAGCTCGACCAGGTGCAGGGCCTCGGTGACCCGCCGCCGGATCTCGTCCTTGCCGACCTTCTTGCGGCGCAGGCCGAAGGCGACGTTCTCGAAGACGTCCATGTGCGGGAAGAGGGCGTACTGCTGGAACACCATGTTCACGTCGCGCCGGTAGGCGGGCACGCCGACCACGTCGCGCCCGTGCAGCAGGATCTGGCCGCTGGTGGGCTCCTCGAACCCGGCGATCATGCGAAGGGTGGTGGTCTTGCCGCAGCCGGAGGGGCCGAGCAGGGAGAAGAACTCGCCCTCGGCGATCACCAGGTCGACGTGCTCGACCGCCTTGACGTCGCCGGCGGCCGAGCCGAAGTCCTTCTCGACCCCGATCAGCTCGATGGCGGGCAGCCCGTCCGTGTCGGTGGTGGTGGCGCGGCCGGCCGCCTGCACCTTCGTCTCTGCCATTGGCCTCGTCCCTCGATGCTTCGCCCCACGCCGGTCACGGGACCGCTGACGCCGCTGCCGGGCCCCCCACCCGACGATTCGACCACACGGGCACGTTCGGACGCTAGCACGGCGGGCGCCACCGTCCATGTACGAAGCGTCAGGTTCGTGGCGCCCTTATGGCCGAACCGGCGCAGCGCAGCGCCATCAAGGCGCGCCCTCGCGGCCCCGCCGGCCCACCAGCACCTCGGCCGCCTGCAGGGCGAGCCAGAACTCCACCCGGTCGGCGGCCGAGTCGAGGTCCCGCCCGGTCAGCTCGGCGATCCGGCGGATGCGGTAGCGCAGGGTGTGCCGGTGCACCGCCAGCGAACGGGCGGCCGCCTCCCAGTTGCCGTTGTGCTCCAGGAAGGTGCGCAGGCTGGCGACCAGCTCGCCGTGCTGCCGCTCGTCGTAGGCGCGCAGCGGGCCGAGCAGGCCGCGGGAGAACGACTCCAGGGCCGCGTCGTCCTGCAGGGCCAGCAGCAGGCGGTGGCTGCCGAGATCCTCCACGCTGGCGACCAGGCTGGCGGGAGCGCCGCCTCGCCCCTCCGCTCCCCCGTCCGGGCCGGCCGCCCGGGCGCCGGCGGCCGCCTCCAGGGCGAAGCGGGCCTGCTGGTGGGCGCGGCGCAGCCCGCGCGGATCGCGCTCGGGGGCGCCGAGGCCGAAGCGGGCGGCCATGCCCCT
>DASQWY010000330.1:0-10952 GCA_035640005.1 Actinomycetes bacterium | reverse complement strand
CGGTCAGCTTCACCCTGGACGCCAGCGACGTCGGCTTCTACGACAACTCCGGCCGGTTCGTGGTGGAGCCCGGCGCGATCGACGTGTACGCGGGCGACAGCTCCAGCGGCGGCCTGCACGACAGCTTCACGGTCGTGCGCTGACGCCCGCCCGCTCGGCGGCCGCGGCGTTGCTCGGACTCAGACGTCGCGGCCGCTGAGGGCGTCCCGGACCCGGTCGACCAGGCCCGCGCCGGGGGCGAGCAGCTTGTTGGCCGGTGGCCGGTCGGGGGCCGAGGGGTGCGGCCGGGTGGGGGCGAGCCGCTTGGCGCGCTGCACCTTGCGGCCCAGCTCGACCAGCTCCTCGTGGCTGCAGGCGGCCTCCAGCCGGGGCAGGGCGTCGTTCTCCTCCTCCTGCACGTGGTGGGTGATCTCGGCGACCAGCGTGTCGAAGGCGGGGCGCAGCCGCGGGTGGTCGGCGTCCAGCGACTCGATCTCCTTCATGTTCCGCTCCGCCTCGGCGTGCTCCTCGATCTCGTGGTCGGCGAGCTCGTCGCCGTCATCGAGGTGCTCGCGGAACGCCGGGTAGAGGTACTCCTCCTCCGCTACCGAGTGCCGCACCAGCTCGGCGATCACGTGGTCGGCGATCACCCGCAGCTCCCGGTTGTCGGTGGCCGACCGCCCCTGGCGGAACAGCTCCTCGACCTCGCGGTGGTCCTGCTTGATGACGTCGACGACGGTCGGCTCGCGGTCGCTGGCGGTCATGGTCGCCCCCTCGGTCGGCGCGGTGTGGGTGGTCCGGTGGATGACCCCGTTGGCCGCCAGCAAACCTGCGGCGCGGGCCCGCGGACGGGCGGGCGCCCGGTGGTTTGCGGCCGGCGTCGGGTGGAACCCGGCGGCTCCCGGCCATGCCCCGGGTGCACGAAGGAGCGCAGGCGATGAACCCACCCGGACGGGTCCTGGTGACCGGTGGCTCCTCCGGCCTCGGCGCCGCGGTGGTGGCCGCCGTGGCCGAGGCGGGCGGCCGGGCTGTCGTCCTGGACCAGGTGCCGCCCGCGTCCGGCGTGGACCACGAGCTGGTCGACCTGGCCGAGCCGCGCGCCGCCGAGGCGGCGGTGGCGCGGGTGGTGGAGCGGACCGGCGGGCTGGAGGCGGTGGTGACCGCGGCCGGCATCGACCGCTGCGGCCGGCTGGCCGACGTGCCCGGGGAGGAGTGGGACCGGGTCGTCATGGTGAACCTGCTCGGCACCGTCGCCGTCGTCCGCGCCGCCCTCCCCCACCTGCGCGGCGGCCGGGTCGTCACCGTCGCCTCCACGCTCGGCGTGCGCGCGCTCAGCGACGCGACCGCCTACTGCGCCTCCAAGTTCGGCGTGGTCGGCTTCACCCGCTCGCTGGTCGCCGAGACCCAGGGGCAGGTCGGGGTGACGCTGCTGATCCCCGGCGGGATGCGGACCCACTTCTTCGACGACCGCGACCAGCGGTACAAGCCGGCTCCCGACGCCAAGCTCAACCGGCCCGAGGACGTCGCCCAGGTGGTGCTGTTCGCCCTCACCCAGCCGCCCGGCTGCGAGCTGCGCGAGGTGCTCGTGGCGCCGTCGGTGGAGAGCTCCTGGCCGTGACGGGCGGGCGGCCGGTCGCGCTGGCGCTGCGGTCGCTGGGGATCGGCGACCTGCTCACCGCCGTCCCCGCCCTGCGCGGGCTGCGCCGCGCCCTGCCGGGCCACCGGCTGGTGCTGTCGGCGCCCGCGGCGCTGCTGCCGCTGGTGCGGCTGGGCGCCCTGGCCGACGAGCTGCACGACAGCCGCGGCCTGGACGGCTGGTCGTGGGACCGGCCGGCGCCTGCCGTCGCCGTCAACCTGCACGGCCGCGGCCCGCGGAGCCACCGCGCGCTGCGGACGGCCGGGTCGGGCCGCCTGGTGGCGTTCGCCTCGGCCGGGGCCGGCCACCAGGGCCCCGCCTGGGAGGCGGACGAGCACGAGGTGGCGCGCTGGTGCCGGCTGGTCGACGCCACCTGGGGGCCGGTATGCGACCCCGCCGACCTGGACCTGGAGGTGCCGGCGGCCACCGTCCCGGCGGGCGCGGTGGTCGTCCACCCCGGCGCCGGGTCGGCCAGCCGGCGCTGGCCGCTGCGGCGGTTCGCCGCCGTCGCCCGCGCGCTGGCCGCCGGCGGCCACCGGGTGGTGGTGACCGGCTCGCCGGCCGAGCGGGAGCTGGGCCTGCGGCTGGCGGCCGCCGCCGGCCTGGACGACGCGGCCGTCCTCGCCGGCCGCACCGACCTGCTGCAGCTGGCCGCCGTGGTGGCGGGGGCGCGCCTGGTGGTCGGCGGGGACACCGGCGTGACCCACCTGGCCACCGCGTACCGGCGGCCGTCGGTGGCGCTGTTCGGGCCGGTCGGGCCGGCGCTGTGGGGGCCGCCCCCGGGGCGGCCGCAGCACCTGGTGCTGTGGCGCGGCGACGGCCGCGGCGACCCACACGGCGAGCGGCTGGACCCCGCCCTCGCCTCGATCGGGGTCGAGGAGGTGCTGCGCGCCTGCCAGCGGCAGCTCGACCGGGGCGAGGCCTCCTCGAGCCGGCGACCGTCACGCACGATCGCTACCCTCGGCGGATGGTGACCGAGACCGACCTCGAGCTGGACGACGGGCGCACCCTCCACGTCTACGACGCCGACCCCGGCGGCGCCGGCGACCGGCTCGCCGTCCTCTGGCACCACGGCACCCCGAACCTCGGCCCGCCGCCCGAGCCGCTGCTCCCGGCCGCCGCCCGGCTCGGCATCCGCTGGCTGTCGTACGACCGGCCCGGCTACGGCGGGTCGACCCCGCACCCCGAACGGGACGTGGCGTCGGCGGCCGCGGACGCCGCCAGCCTGGCGGACGCGCTGGGCGTCGGCCGGTTCGCGGTCATGGGCCATTCCGGTGGGGCCGCGCACGCGCTGGCATGCGCCGCGCAGCTGCCAGGGCGGGTCCTCGCCGCGGTCTGCGCGTCCGGCTTGGCGCCGTACCACGCCGAAGGGCTCGACTGGTTTGCGGGCATGGCCGCCGCCGGCGCGGCGGAGCTGCGCGCCGCCGCCAGGGGACGCGCGGCGCTGGAGGACCACCTGGCGTCAGCCGAGTTCGACCCGGAGCTGTTCACCCCGGCGGATCATGCCGCGCTCGCGGGCGCCTGGTCCTGGCTGATCGCCGTGGTCGAGCAGGCCATGGAAGGCGGCCTTGGCGGGATGGTGGACGACGACCTGGCGTACGTCGCCCCCTTGGGGTTCGACCCCGGGCAGGTGCGCCCGCCGCTGCTGCTGCTGCACGGCGGCCAGGACCGGATGGTGCCGAGCTCGCACGCCCGGTGGCTGGCGCGCCACATCCGCCCGGCCGAGCTGTGGCTGCGCCCCGACGACGGGCACGTCTCGGTCCTCGCCGCCGCCGAGACCGCCATGGACTGGCTCCGCGACCACGCCGACCAGGGCTGAGCCTCCAGCCTATGGGTGCGTCCCGCCGTCCTCGACTAGCCGTTTCCATGCGGTCAGGTCGATCGCGCCGAGGTAGTACAAGCAGCGGCACACCTTGCAGGCGGACTCGCGGCCAGCGGACCGGGCCTGGCTGGGCGGCTTCCGGCGGCTGCGCATCCGCTACGAGCGCTCCTCCGAGCGCTTCTACGCCCTGGCGATGCTGGCGTGCTCGATCATCTGCTTCAACACCCTGCAGCGGCCGCCCTGGTGACCCCTCAAGGCGCATCGCCCGCGCCGAGCAGCTGGCGGCCCAGGCCCTCCGGATCACCGAGCGGCGGCGCGACCAGCGGCCGGTCCCATGCGTGCTGAGCGGGCGGGCGGCGACGCTGGTGGCGACCACAGCTGCAGGCGACCCGGCCGGCGCGAGCCAGTACCTTGGCGTCGTGGCCGGCAGCTCCTGCTGCCGGAACTCTTCGCGCCCGAAACGCCGCCGACCTGGAGGCCGGCGGCGTCACCGTCGGCTCGCAGTAGAAGGAGGCTTCTGTGACCAAGGCCAACATCGACGTGGTCCTCGACTGCGCCAACCCCCAGAAGCTGGGCCAGTTCTGGGCAGCCGCCCTCGGCTACCGCGTGCTTGGCTCGGCCGACCAGTGGCTCGCCCTGGTCCCCACGCAGGGAACCAAGCCACCGCTCGTCCTGCAGGGCGTCCCCGAGCCCAAGGCCGGCAAGAACCGGGCGCACATCGACATCGTCACCGACGACGTCGAGGGCGAGGCGACGCGGCTGGAGGCGCTGGGCGCCACGAGGCTGGGCGGCGTGCTGGAGGAGCACGGAAACCGCTGGATCCCGATGGCCGACCCGGAAGGCAACGAGTTCTGCGTCTGCCTGGGCATCGAGTGGTAGGCGGCCTCCTCGGCATGTCGCGGCAGCCATCCCCTGACGAGGCGGCGCGTCACGACGCAGCTGCTGGAAGGTGCCCACAGGGCAGGACGGCGCTTGCCACTTGCGACCCCCGCGATGGCCAAGCACAACGTCGCGCAACGGCTTGAACACCGGTTCAGGGGTCAATGGAACCTCGAGGCTTGGCGGCAGGCGCCGGCTACGAATCAGCCACCTCCGGGGGACCAAGCCGGCCGCTCGCGACCCCACTCCCTGGCCCGCAACCAGGCGCAGCGCAAGCGATACCGCTAGGGGACCAGCAGGCTCACCGCGCCGTTCCGGAAAGTCCTGTCACGCGAACGGTGAGTTCTCAAGTCTTCGCTCACGCCGGTCGAGCGGGCCCAAGAGCACCTGGCTGAGGTGGTCGAAGAGGCTGGGCGTGCTGGCGAGGTTGTGTACCTGACCCGGCATGGCCGGCGTGTGGCTGCGATCGTCCCTCCGGAGCTGGCCGCCGAGATCGAGGCGGAGGAGGCGACGGACGCTGCCGCCGCCCTCGCGGCGCTCGAGGAAGGTGGCGAGCCGATGCCTTGGGAAAGGGTCAAAGCGGAATTCGGCCTGTAGCCCAGTGGCCTATGAGATCAGCCTGCTGCCGGCTGCCCGACGACAGTTCGCTCGTCTCGACCCTGCGGTCCGGCGACGTATCGGCGCGCTGATCGACTCGCTTGCGACCCAGCCGAAACGCAGGTCGCCAGCGGCTTGCCGCCTGGTCCCCACGGCCTGACGGTGCGACCACGCCTTGCCTGGCCTGCTTCCACCTGGCCGGGAGGGCCGGTAAGGTGCCAGAGATGGAGCGGGGAGGGGGGATGATGGTGGCCGACGCGCTCGATCGGGGCCGGGAGTCGTTCGGGCGTCGGGCGTGGGCGGATGCGTTCGCGCAGCTGTCGGCGGCCGACCGGGAGTCCCCGCTGGAGGCGGAGGACCTGGAGCGGCTGGCGACGGCGGCGTACCTGATCGGCAAGGACGACGAGGTCGTCGACGCCGGGACGCGTGCGCACCATGCGTTCCTGCGCCGGGGCAGCGTGCAGCGCGCCGTCCGGTGCGCGTTCTGGCTGGCCTTCGGCCTCCTCAACCGGGGCGAGGTCGCCCGCGGTGGCGGCTGGGTCGCCCGGGCCCACCGCCTGCTCGACGACCTCGGGCAGGACTGCGTCGAGCAGGGCTACCTGATGTTCCCGGCGGGGCTGCAGCGGCTGGTCGAGGGCGACGCCGCAACGGCCGCCGCCACCTTCGACCAGGCGGCCAAGATCGGCGAGCGCTTCGGCGAGCCCGACCTGGTCGCGCTCGCCCGGCTCGGCCTTGGCGCATCCATGATCCCGCTGGGCGAGACGACCGCGGGCGTGGCGCTGCTGGACGAGGTCATGGTCGCCGTCGAGGCCGACGAGGTGTCGCCGACCGTCGCCGGGATCGTCTACTGCGCGGTGATCGAGGCGTGCCAGGAGATCTTCGACCTGCGCCGGGCCCGGCAGTGGACGGCCGCGCTGACCCGCTGGTGCGCGTCCCAGCCCGACCTGGTCCCCTTCCGCGGCCAGTGCCTGGTCTACCGCGCCGAGATCATGCAGCTGCACGGCGCCTGGCCGGACGCCATGGAGGAGGCGCAGCGGGCCTGCGAGCGGCTCTCGGAGCCACCTGGTCAGCCGGCGGCCGGGATGGCCTTCTACCAGCTGGCCGAGCTGCATCGGCTGCGCGGCGCGTTCGCCAAGGCCGAGGAGGCCTACCGTCGGGCCAGCCAGTTCGGACGGGAGCCGCAGCCCGGCCTGGCCCAGCTGCGGCTGGCCCAGGGACAGGTGGATGCCGCGGCGGCGGCGATCCGCCGGGTCATGGACGAGGCGTCCGACCGCGTGGCCCGGTCCAAGCTGCTGGCCGCCTACGTCGAGATCATCCTCGCCGCGGGTGACGTCCAGGCGGCCCACGCCGCGAGCGACGAGCTGGCCCAGCTCGCCGGCGAGTTCGCCGCGCCGCTGCTGGCGGCGGTGGCCGCCCACGCCCAGGGCGCCGTCCTGCTCGGCGAGGGCGACGCGCGAGCCGCCCTCCAGGCACTGCGCCATGCCTGGACGGCCTGGCAGGACCTGGAGGTGCCGTACGAGGCGGCGCGAGGCCGGGTCCTGATCGGCCAGGCCTGCCGCCAGCTCGGCGACCACGACAGCGCGGTGATGGAGCTCGATGCCGCGCGCTGGGTCTTCAGGCAGCTGGAGGCCGCGCCGGACCTGGCCCGGGTGGAGGCGCTGATCCGGAAGCCAGCCGCCAGGGCGGCGGGCGGGCTGACCGAGCGTGAGCTGCAGGTGCTGCGGCTGGTCGCGGCCGGCCAGACCAACCGGTCGATCGCCGCCGACCTGTTCCTCAGCGAGCGGACGGTGGACCGGCACGTGAGCAACATCCTCACCAAGCTGGGCGTGTCCTCGCGCGCCGCGGCCACGGCCCACGCCTACCAGCACCAGCTCATCTGACCGCTGGCGGGAACTACCCACGCGGCCACCCGCGCACATATTTGGGTGGTTCCGCCGACGCACGGCCTCCCGGCCAGGCCGCATCGTCGCCGTGCAGGCGACCGGCGATGCGTGGAGGAGCAGGCGATGACCAGGACACGTGCCCGCGAAGCGGCAGCGACGAACCGGCAGGGCGACGCGAAGGCCCGCACCCGACGCTCCACCCGGGAGGCCGCCCGCGAACGCCTGCTGACCGGGATGCCCGTCACCGAGCGACGGCTGGAGCTGGCCGGCGCCTCCACCGCGGTGCTGGAGGGCGGCGACGGCCCGCCGGTCGTGCTGCTGCACGGCGCCGGCGAGTTCGCGGCCTGCTGGCATCGGGTGATCCCGGACCTGGTGCGAGCCCGTCGGGTGGTCGTGCCCGACCTGCCAGGTCACGGCGCCTCGTCGGTCGCCGGCGACCCGCCCGACGCCGAGCGGGTGGCCGCCTGGCTCGGCGAGCTGATCGAGCGGACCTGCCCCTCGCCGCCGGCGCTGGTCGGGCACGGGCTGGGCGGCGCCATCGCGGCCCGCTTCGCCGTCGACCGTGGCGACCGCGTCGGCCGGCTGGTGCTGGTGGACAGCTACGGGCTGGGCCGCCTCCGGCCGGCGCCCGGGTTCGCGCTCGCCATGCTCGGCGTGATCGTGCGACCGACCGAGGGCACCCAGGAACGTCTCTTGCGCCAGTGCATGGTCGACCTGGACGGGTTGCGCCAGCAGCTGGGCGAGCGGGAGGCGCTGCTGGAGGCGTACGCCCTGGACCGTGCCCGCAGCCCGGGCCAGAAGGCGGCGCTCCGCCGCCTCATGCCGCAGCTCGGGCTGCCGGCGATCCCGCCGTCGGAGCTGGCCCGGATCGCCGTGCCCACGACCCTGATCTGGGGACGGCACGACCGGCAGGTGCGCCTCGGGGTCGCCCAGGCCGCCAGCGCCCGCCACGGCTGGCCGCTGCACGTGATCGAGGACGCCGGCGACGACCCCGCCGCCGAGCAGCCCGAAGCGTTCCTGCGTGGGCTGCACGCCGCCCTCGGCCCAGCCGCTGCAAGCTCCAGGAGGCAGCCATGAACCGGCAAGCCACCGAGCAGGGGCGCGACCCGCGGCCCACCGCGGCGGCCCCGGAGCGGTTCGAGACGGTGATCGTCGGCGGCGGCCAGGCGGGCCTGGCGGTCGGCTACCACCTGGCCAGGCGAGGGCGGCGGTTCGTGATCCTGGACGCCCACCGGCGAGTCGGCGAGGCCTGGCGGCAACGCTGGGACTCGCTGCAGCTGTTCACCCCGGCCCGCTACGACGGGCTGCCTGGGATGCCCTTCCCCGCACCCGCCTCCTCCTACCCCACCAAGGACCAGGTCGCCGACTACCTGGAGGCCTACGCGACCCGGTTCGACCTGCCGGTGCGCACCGGCGTCCGCGTGCACCGGCTCTCCAGGGACGGAGACCGGTACGAGCTGGCCGCCGGCGACCGCCGGCTCCAAGCCGACCACGTGGTGGTGGCGTCAGGCGCCTACCGGCGGCCCCGGATCCCCGCCTTCGCCGCCGAGCTCGACCCGGGCATCCTGCAGCTGGACCCCAACCGGTACCGGGACCCGTCCCAGCTCCCCGCGGGCGGCGTGCTGGTGGTGGGCGCCGGCAACTCCGGAGCCGAGATCGCCTTCGAGGTTTCCCGCAGCCACCCGACCTGGCTGTCGGGCCCGGACACCGGCCACCTTCCCGTCCGCACCGGGACCAGGTGGGACCGGCTGCTCACCCCCCCGTTCTGGTGGTTCGCCTCGCGGGTGCTGACCGTGCAGACCCCGATCGGCCGCAAGGTCCGGCCCAAGGCCCTGACCACCACCGCGCCGCTGGAACGGGTGCGGCCCAAGGAGCTGGCCGCCGCCGGGGTCGAGCGGGTGCCGAGAACGGTCGGGGTCCGGGACGGCGCGCCGGTGCTGGAGGACGGCCGCGTCATGGACGTGGCGACGGTGCTGTGGTGCACCGGGTTCCGGCCCGACTTCTCCTGGGTCGACCTCCCGGTCTTCGACCAGGACGGGGCCCCGGCACACCACCGCGGCGTCGTCGGGTCCCAGCCGGGCCTGTACTTCCTGGGGCTGTGGTTCCTGTCGGCGTTCACCTCCTCGCTGCTGGGCGGGGTCGGCAGCGACGCCGAGCACATCGCCGAGCAGATCGCCGCCCGCCAACCCGACCGGCGACGATGACATGCGATCATGGGTCCCGGGGGTGACCGTGTGGGTGGGCGCTGGCGATGGGGCAACGTCCCGCTGCCGGAGACCTACCTGGCGGGTCTGGGGGCGGGCCTCCTGCTGCAGGTGATCGCGCCCTGGCGGCCGCCCTGGCCGGCAGGGGTCGGCCGCGCGGTCGGGTGGCCGTTGATCGTCGCCGGCCTGGGGCTGGCGGCCTGGGCGGTGCGGGCGGCTGCCGACGTGGACCTGGAACGCCCAGACCAGCTGGTGCTGCGCGGGCCATACGCCTTCAGCAGGAACCCGATGTACCTCGCCGCAGCCGTCGTCTACGTCGGGATCGCGCTGGTGGCCAACGCCGCCTGGCCGCTGCTGCTGCTGCCCGGTGTGTTGCTGGTCACCCACGTCGTGGTCGTTCGTGAGGAGCGGTTCCTGGAAGGTCGCTTCGCTGCCGGGTACCGGAGCTACAAGACCTCGGTGCGCCGATACCTGTGAGCCAGGTCGGAGGGCGGTTCCGGAATGCCGACTTGAGCGTGACCGACCGGCCGCTGTCGCGCATCCTGGCCGTGGCGGTCGAGGCCGGCTACCTGCTCCGCAACCCCTGCACGGTCAAGGGCGCCGGGCAGGAACGCGCCCCCGAGATGCGCTTCGCCACCGTCGCCCAGGTCATGGCCCTGGCCGCCGCCGTGCCGGCCCGCTACCGGGCGCTGGTCCTGGTCGCCGCCTACGGCGGGCTGCGCTGGGGCGAGCTGGTCGGGCTCACGGTCCGGCGGGTCGACCTGCTGCACGGCAGGGTGTCGGCCGTGGAGCAGGTGGCCGAGGTCAACGGCCGGTTCATCCCCCGGGGCCGCCCAAGACCGACGCCGGCCGCCGCGTCGTAACCCTCCCCTCGGTCGCCGCCGCCCTGGCCGCGCACCTGGGCGCGTTCGCCGAGCCCGGCCCCGACGGGCTGGTGTTCCCGGCGCCGGAGGGCGGCTACCTGCGCCGCTCCAACTTCCGCCGCCGCTGGTGGGTGCCGGCCACCCGGGCGGCCGGGGTGGAGGGCCTGCGCTTCCACGCCCTTTGCCACACCGCCGCCACCCTGGCCCTGGCCGCCGGCGCCAACACCCGGGAGCTGATGGAGCGCATGGCCACACCTCCCCGCAGGTGGCGCTGCGCTACCAGCACGTCATGGCCGGCCGCGACCAGGCCATCGCCGCCGCCCTGGACGAGCTGGTCCACGCGACCAACCTGCGGCGGCCGTAGCGGACCTGCAGGTCCTGCTAGCGTTCCGCTCCATGGTGTCCGTGCACGTGAGGTTCGTATGAGAACTTTCCATGCGAGTTCAAGGCCGGCCTGTCGGCGGCCTGCGGCCGCCCTCGGCCGGCAAACCCCGACCGGGATGCGCTGTACGATCCGGCGCACCAGCAAGCAGCCGGAGGCCCACGATGATGCAAGTCGGGTTCTTCAAGGTCCGCCCTGACCAGGTCGAGCGCCTCCGCGGCTGGATGCACGAGCTGACGCAGCGCCGCCACGAGGTCCTTGAAACGTTCCGCGCCGAAAGCACCCGACACGAGTGCGCCTACCTAATCCAAGGCGCGAGCGGTCCAATCCTGATCTATGCCCAGCAAGTCGATGCTCCCGAGCAGGCGCGCCAAGCATTCGCAGCCTCCCAGCTCCCGATCGACCTTCAGCACAAGCAGGTGATGGCGGAGGTCCGCGAAGGCCCAGCGGAGGTCGAGCTACTGTTCGACATTGACGCCGAAGGTGAGTAGGCGCCACGCCTTCTCCGAAGGCCTGCCAACGAGGTAGTGGCCAGGTTGGACGGGCCGCGCCCAACGGCCGAGCTGGACCCGTCGCCGCCAGGTGCGAGCCCCGTCGTCCTCACCGACCGTGCCACTACCGTGCCAGAAGCAACAGGCAACCACGGTCACCACCGGTCAGCAGGGGTCACTCCCGCATCCCACTTGACCAGCACATCCAGCCGCGCC
>DASQWY010000329.1:0-5633 GCA_035640005.1 Actinomycetes bacterium | reverse complement strand
GGCCCAGTCCGCCGTCCGCCCCTCCCGATTCACCGGGGCACCCGTTCGGGGTTCTCCGGACCCCTCCAGGGTCACGATCGGGTCGCCTCCTTCACGCGCTCGCGGGAGAAGCGGCCGAAGTTGTAGTAGGCGGCGCAGGCGCCTTCTGAGGAGACCATGCAGGTCCCGATCGGCGTCTCCGGGGTGCAGGCGGTACCGAACACCTTGCACTCCCACGGCTTCAGCACGCCCTTGAGGACCTCACCGCACTGGCAGGCCTTGGGGTCGGCGACCCGCACCCCCGGGATCTGGAACAGCCGCTCGGCGTCGAAGGGGGCGTAGGCGTCGCGGACCTTGAGGGCCGAGTGGGAGATGAACCCCAGCCCGCGCCACTCGAAGTAGGGGCGCAGCTCCATCACCTCGCCGATCACCTGCAGCGCCTTGCGGTTGCCGTCCCAGGGCACCACCCGCGCGTACTGGTTCTCGACCTCGGCGCGGCCGTCGGCGAGCTGCTGCAGCAGCATGTAGATCGACTGCAGGATGTCCAGCGGTTCGAAACCGGCGCAGACCAGGGGCTTGCCGTGGTCGCGGGCGATGAACTCGTACGGCCGGCAGCCGATCACGGTCGACACGTGCCCAGGGCCGATGAAGCCGTCCAAGCGCAGGTCGGGCGAGTCCAGGATCGCCTTGATCGCCGGGATGATGGTGACGTGGTTGCAGAAGATCGAGAAGTTGTCGAGCCCCTCGGCGGCCGCCCGCAGCACCGTCATCGCGCTGGACGGCGCGGTGGTCTCGAAGCCGATCGCCATGAATACCACCCGCTTGTCCGGGTGCTGCCTGGCGACCTTGAGGGCGTCCAGCGGCGAGTAGACCATGCGGATGTCGGCGCCGGCGGCCTTGGAGTCGAAGAACGAGCCACGCCCGCCGGGCACCCGCATCATGTCGCCGAACGAGGTCATGATCACGTCGGGCTGCTCGGCGATGGAGATGGCGTCGTCCACCCGGCCCATCGGGATCACGCACACGGGGCAGCCGGGACCGTGGACCAGGGTGATGCTCTCGGGCAGGTAGTCCTCCAAGCCGTGCTTGTAGATGGTGTGGGTGTGGCCGCCGCACACCTCCATGAACTTGTACTGCCTGCCCGGCTCGCACAAGCCGGCGATCCTGGCCGCCAGCGCCTGGGCCTTCTCCGCGTCGCGGAACTCGTCGACGAAGCGCACGACGACCCCTAGTCGATCCTCGACTCGGCGAGGGCCGCGAGCTCGTCGGCGTAGGCCTGGCCGATCCCCTCCAGGAAGTCGAGCGCCGCCCTGGCCTCCTCCTCATCGATCTTGGAGAGGGCGAAGCCGACGTGGATCAGGATCCAGTCGCCCGGCGCCAGCGTCTCGCCCTCCAGCAGGCCGACGTTGATGACCCGCTTGACCCCGCTCACGTCCACCTTGGCCAGGTCGGCACGGTCGGGCAGCAGCTCGACGACCTCACCCGGGATGCCCAGGCACATGGCGTCACCTTCCCTCCGCGGCACCCGGCGCGGCCGGGTGCCCGATCACGTGGCTGACCCGCCGGCAACCCGGGCAGCCGGTCACATACCCTTGCGTGTGCAGCGTCTCCTCCAGCACCTGCGGCGCCTGCCGCCGCTGTTCCTTGGCCAACCGCTCCCACAGCGGCGTGCGAGCCTCCCGGCGGTAGCCGCTCGGGCTGCCGCACCACGGGCAGAACTGCGGCGCCTCGATCTCGGAGACCGGCGGTGGATCGGTCACGTCGGCGGCCCACCGTTACTAGCCGCGGGCCTCCGCAGCCCGCTTGGCCTTCTCGGCGATCGGTCCCAGCGCGGCGTCGATCTCCCGCAGGGTCGCGTTGATGCGCAGGACGGACGGCCCGATGGGGCTGGTCTGCGTCTCGACCGCCCGGACCCCGAAGGCCAGCTTGCCGAGGTAGCCCGAGATGACGTGGAGGTGCCGGTCGATCAGGACAAGGTAGAACGCCAGCACGCCCACCACGATGGCCACCTCGACCACGGTGAGGATCACCAGCGCCGTGGTCATGGCGCCTCCCTCCTCGGCGGCGGTCTCGCGCCGTCCGGCAGCGCGTCGGCCGTGGCCCCCAGCAGCGCGTCGTGCCGCAGCGCCTCCGCCTTGAGCTGATCCAGCGCGGCGGCCGTGTCGCCGAGCAGCCAGGTGGTCGCGGTGTTGCGGGCGACCGTAGTGGCCGTCTGCCACAGCACGGTGACGTTGCGCTCGATCCGCTCGACGGCCTGCAGCAGCAGCTGCAGCAGGATCACCACCACGGCGGCGACCACCAGGCCGATGCCGAGCGTGATCCACCAGATCCGCTGCACCTCTGGGGCAAGCGCGGCCACGGTCATCGGGCTATCCCCCGAGCGCCCTGCGGGCCTGCTCGGCGCCGTTCAGCAGGTCGGCCGCGACCTGCTTGGTCGTGGCCAGCTGCCAGAGCACCTCGGTCCGGTCCCGCGTCTCGGCAAGCGAGCGGGTGGCGTCCTCGGCCGCTGCCGCGATGCCGCGCGCCGCCAGGATGATGAGGATGAGCAGCAAGGCGACGACCAGGACGATGGCGGCGCCAAGGGCGTAGCCCACCAACCACCCGGTCAGGTCCGCTGCGGCCAGCATCATCGGCTGCCCTCCCGCTAGATGACTGGAGCATACACGCCCGCCGCGGCGGTAGTAGGCTAGCCGCGCCGATCACCTAGGGCGACACCAGAGCTACTGGGGAGGCCCGATGGCAGCCAGGGCTACCACGAGGACACCGGCCGAGCGGCTGCTGGAGGCCCTCGGGCCGGCCGAGCGCTTCCACGACCCGCAGGAGCTCGGCGACTTCGGCATGCCGGCCAGGGCCTCCATGGAGGACCTGCTGGAGCCGCTCGCCAAGGCGGGACCGGCAAGCCGGCTCGGGCCGCTGGAGAAGGTCCACGTGTTCTGGTTCGCCGGGATGAGCTGCGACGGCTGCACGGTGTCGGTGACCGGCGCCCAGGCCCCGTCGGTGGAGAGCCTGCTGATGGGCGCCCATCCCGGCCTGCCGCGGGTGATCCTCCACCATCCCGTGGTCAACGTGGAGTCCGGCCCGAACTACCTGCGCGCCCACGAACTGGCGGTCAGGGGTGAGCTGGGCGCCCCCTACGCGATCGTCCTGGAAGGCTCGATCACCGACGAGACGGTGGCCATGCAGACCGGCGGCTACTGGTCCGGGCAGGGCGAGGAGCCGTGGGGCCCAGGCGGGGAGCTGCGCACCGTCTCCACCGACGAGTGGATCGCGCGGCTGGCGCCCGGCGCGGCCGCCGCCATCGCGATCGGCACCTGCGCGACCTGGGGTGGCGTCCCCTCCGCGCACGGCAACCCGACCGGCGCGATGAGCCTGATGGACTTCCTCGGCAAGGACTACCGCAGCGCCTTCGGCGTCCCGGTGGTCAACATCCCGGGCTGCGCGCCGATCGGCGACAACTTCACCGAGACGGTCGCCGCCATCCTCTACTTCCTGCAGGGCTTCGGGCCGCTGCCAGAGTTCGACGAGCTGGGCCGGCCCGCGTGGCTGTTCGGGGAGACGGTGCACCGGCACTGCGTCCGCGGCGCCTACTACGAGGAAGGTACCTACGCGGCCGAGTTCGGCGACAAGGAGTGCCTGGTGGAGATCGGCTGCTGGGGACCGGTGGTCAACTGCAACATCACCTCACGGGGGGCGATCAACCACGTCGGCGGCTGCATGAACGCGGGCGGGGCGTGCATCGGCTGCACCATGCCGGGCTTCCCGGACAAGTTCACCCCCTTCTACAAGCGCCCACCAGGCTCGACGGTATCGACCACCGCCTCCCGCCTGCTCGGCAGCTTCATCCGGCCGCTGCGCAAGTTCACCAACGCCAACCTCAACCGCGAGGTGCGCTGGGACCTGCACGGCGAGGTCCCCAGCGGCTGGGCGCGGGAGCAGAGCGAACCGGGCCTGGTGCAGGAGGTCGGGCACAAGTTCTACGACCTGCTGCGCCGTTCCACCGACACCGGCAAGTCCAAGGCGCCCGAGTGGGGCAAGCGCGCGGAGTGGACCACGGCGGAGGAGCCGACCGACGAGCAACGGCTCCCCGGCGGCACCCACAGGGAGACCTAGCCGATGTGCTTCAGGAACCTGCCGGTCGAGTTCGACGCCGACGGCCGGGCCCGGCTCAAGCAGGGCGTCCGCGACCCCTACTCGGTGACCACCACCCGGCCGGCCGTGGCCAAGACCGACGCCGACCGCGAGGAGGAGATCCACCGGCTGCTGGCGGCCAACGGCCACGTCAAGGACATCAACATGGACCCGGTCACCCGGGTCGCCGGCGCGCTCGCCGTCCACGTGACCGCCGACCTGGCGGGCCGCCGCTACCTTGACGCCCGCTCGCAGGCCACCCTGTTCCGCGGCTACGAGGTCATCCTCATGGGCCGCGACCCGCGCGACGCGATCTTCGTGTCCTCCCGCGCCTGCGGGGTGTGCGGCGGCGTGCACTCCCACGCCTCCGCCTACGCGATCGAGATGGCCATGGGCCTGCAGCCGCCGCCGCTGGGCACCGTGGTCCGCAACATGCAGGAAGCCGCCGAGATGGGCTACGACAACCCGCTGCACCTGTACCTGCTGGCCGGGCCCGACTACTCCGAGGCGGTGGTCAAGGCCGTCAACCCGGAGCTGTGGCCTAAGGCCGAGCGGTGGCGCTGCCCCGGCGAACGCCACCACGGCTTCAAGACCATGGCCGAGCTGATGACGGCGCTGAACCCGCTGACCGGCGCGCTGTACCGGGAGGGCCTGGAGTTCACCCGGCTGTCACGCGAGATGTTCGTCGTCCTGGCCGGCAAGTACCCACATCCGCAGACGGTCGTGCCCGGCGGGGTATCGTCCACCCTCAGCACGCAGACGCTCAACGAGTACCACTCCAAGCTCGGCCGGATCTTCGACTACGCCCACAAGATGTTGGCGGTCTGGGACGACATCCCCCAGTTCTTCTACGAGTGCGACGAGCGCTACCAGCAGGTCGGCACCCGGCCGATGAACCTCATCGACCCCGGCTACTGGGACGACCCGCACGCCTACGACGCCCGCTACGAGACCTGCAACCAGTGGGGGGAGCGCCGCTGGTCGACCCCGGGCGTGATCATCGACGGGGAGCTGGTCACCACCCGCCTGACCGACCTGAACATCGGCTGGGAGGAGTTCGTCGAGCACTCCTACTACGAGGAATGGGCCGGCGACCGCTATAAGACCGACCCGCTCGGCAGCCCCGTCAGCCCCTACCACCCGTGGAACAAGCGCACGCTGCCCAAGCCGACCGGCAAGAGCTGGAAGGAGAAGTACACCTGGGCCTGCACCCCACGCTGGGACCGGCGAGCGGTGGAGGCCGGCGCCTACGCGCGCCTGTTCATGACCGCGATGGGCCAGAAGCTCCCGCCCAACGACTTCATCGAGGCGACGGGCCGCAGCCTGCGGATGCGGATCCCCAAGGGCTTCACGCCCGAGCTGGAGGTCGAGTGGCACGTCCCCGAGGTCTGGAACGCCTTCGAGCGCAACCGGGGCCGCGCCTACCACTACCTGTTCTCACAGCTGGTCGGCCTGGCCAACCTGCTGGAGGCGTACCGGCTGTTCAAGGCGGGCGAGCGGCGGGTGGCCGCCGTCCCACCCCACGA
>DASQWY010000328.1:0-6501 GCA_035640005.1 Actinomycetes bacterium | reverse complement strand
GGTCGAGTCGCGGGTGGCGCCGCGCCTGCAGCGCGGCTCGCGCTACATCGCCGTCTCGCCCAGCACCCGCCGCGAGCTGGTTGAGCAGGGGGTGGCCGCCGAGGCGATCACGGTGGTGCAGAACGGCGCGGACGTGCCCGGCCGGCCCGCCGCGGCCAAGTCGCCGCACCCCTCGATCTGCGTGCTGGGCCGGCTGGTGCCGCACAAGCGGGTCGAGTGGGCGCTGGTGGCCGCGGCGCGCATCCGCCGGCGCCTGCCGGACCTGAAGCTCCAGGTGGTCGGCCGCGGCTACTGGGAGCCGCGGCTGCGCGCCACCGCCGAGCGGCTGGGCCTCGGCGACACCGTCGAGTTCCTCGGCTTCGTCGACGAGCCGACCAAGCACCGGATCCTGGCGCGGTCGTGGGTGCTGGCGATGCCGTCGCTGAAGGAGGGCTGGGGCCTGGCGGTGATCGAGGCGGCCGCGCACGAGACGCCGGCGGTCGCCTTCCGCGCGGCCGGCGGGGTGGCCGACTCGGTGGTCGACGGCGAGACGGGCCTGCTGGCCGCCGACGCCGGCGAGTTCACCGGCCAGCTGGAGCGGCTGCTGCTGGAGCCGGAGCTGCGCCGCCGCATGGGGCGGGCGGCGCGCGCCCACGCCGCCCGCTTCAGCTGGGCGGCCTCGGCCGCCGCCTTCGCGGCGGCGCTGCGGGACGCCTCCCGCTGAGCGCTACCTCGGGGCCATCCGCAGGGCGCCGTCCAGGCGGACCACCTCGCCGTTGAGGTAGGGGTGCTCGGCGATCTGGCAGGCCAGCAGGGCGAACTCCTCCGGCCGGCCGAGCCGGGCGGGGAACGGCACGGCCTCCCGCAGCGCCGCCTGCGCCGGCTCGGGCAGGCCGGCCAGCATCGGCGTGTCGAACACCCCAGGGGCGATCCCGCACACCCGGATGCCCGCCACCGCCAGGTCGCGGGCGGCGGGCAGCACCAGGCTGGCGACCCCGCCCTTGGCGGCGGCGTAGGCGGTCTGGCCGATCTGGCCGTCGAAGGCGGCCACCGAGGCGGTCAGCACGATCACCCCGCGCTCGCCGCCGGGGTCGGGCCGGTTGCCGCTCATCGCCGCCGCCAGCAGCCGCAGGGTGTTGTAGGTGCCGACCAGGTTGACGCGCACCACCGTCTCGAAGGCGGCCAGGTCGGCCGGCTCGCCGCCGCGGCCGACGGTCCGCTGCGCCCAGCCGATGCCGGCGCACAGCACCGCCACCCGCGGCTCGCCCAGGTCGGCCGCTGCCGCCTCCAGCGCCGCCCGAACCGGCGCCTCCTCGGTGACGTCGGCGGCGTAGGCGCGCGCCCGCTCGCCGAGCTCCTCGGCGACCTTTCGCAGCCGCTCCTCGTCACGGTCCAGCAGCGCGACCCTGGCGCCGCGCGCCGCCAGGGCGGCGGCGGTGGCCGCGCCCAGGCCCGAGGCGGCGCCGGTGACCAGCGCCGCCACCCCCTCCAGCCGCCCGCCCGCGCCGGGCCGGTCCGCAGCCTGCGTCATCGCCCACTCCCCTGGTCCGCGTTCAGCGTGTGGTCCGCGTTCAGCGTGCCTGCCACACCGGCGCGCGCCGCTCGGCGAAGGCCCGCGCGCCCTCGCGGGCGTCGTGCGAGGCGGCCACGGCCGCGGCCAGCTCGTCCTGGCGCCGCCACGCCTCCTCCTCGCCCCAGCCGGCCGCCCCGGCGAGGATCCGCTTGGACGCCTCCACCGCCAGCGGCCCGCCGCGCGCCACCAGCGCCGCCAGCTCGAGGGCGGCGTCCACCGCCGTCCCGGGTTCGACCAGCCGGTTCACCAGGCCGAGCGCGGCCGCCCGCTCGGCGGCCAGCGGCTCGCCGGTCAGCGCCAGCTCCATCGCCACATGGTACGGGATGCGCCGAGGCAGCCGGAGCAGCCCGCCGGCACCGGCGATCAGCGCGCGGCGCACCTCGGGGAAGCCGAAGCTGGCCGAGCGGGAGGCGACCACCAGGTCGCAGGCGAGCGCGATCTCGAAGCCGCCCCCCAGCGCCGGCCCCTCCACCGCCGCCAGCAGCGGCTTGCGCGCCGCCCGCCGGGTGATGCCGGCGAAGCCGCGGTCGCCGGCCACCGGCAGCTCGCCGCGCAGGAACGCCTTCAGGTCCATGCCCGCGCTGAAGCTGCCGCCCGCCCCGGTGACCACGCCGGCGCGCAGCTCCTGGCGCTCGTCCAGCTCGTCCAGGGCGGCCGCGATCCCCAGCGCCACCCGCAGGTCCACCGCGTTGCGGGCCTCCGGCCGGTTGATGGTGACGACCTGGACCTGCCCGACGCGCTCGACCAGGACGGGCTGCATCGCTAGGAGGCGGCGCGGCGGTCGAACCAGGCCTGGTAGGTCTGGGCGAAGAACAGGTCGCCGCCGACCTTCAGCTTGCCGCTCATGAACGCCTGCATGCCGTCGAGCCTGCCGGCGACCAGGCGCAGGAAGTCGGCCATGCCGATGCGCAGGGTGACCCGCGGGCTCGGGTCGCTGCCGCGCTCCACCTGGCAGCGGCCGTCGGCGAAGCGCATGACGTAGCTGCGCTGGCCGTCCGGGGTGGCCAGCTCGTACTGCACCACCGCGGACTGGCCGGCGGCCCTGGCCGGGTCGAAGGCCCGCCGCATGCCGTCGAAGACCTGGTCGAGGGCCTGGTCGACCCCGCCCTCCTGCCGCGCGATCGCCTCGCTCAGCTGCTCGTTGGACAGGCTGTCGACGGCGGCCTCCAGCTGCTCGAGGGTGCCCAGCTGCAGCTCGGTCATCGGTCGGCTCCTCCCGCGCGGCGATTTACTGTTACTAATGGTAACACTTAGCAAGGGGCGCACCGTCGAGTAGGCTGCGGGCATGGAGCGGACGGCAGCACCCGAGCCGGCGCTGGAGCGCCGCTACCGCGGCCGCCTGCCCGGCGAGCGGCGCGCCGAGCGGCGGCGGCGCCTGCTGGACGCCGGCCTGGAGCTGTTCGGCACGGTCGGCTACCGCGGCACCTCCATCGAGCGGCTGTGCGCCCAGGCGGGGGTGACCACCCGCCACTTCTACCAGGAGTTCCCCGGCCGCGAGGCGCTGCTGGCCGCCCTCTGCGGGGAGATCATCGCCGAGGTCACCGGCGCGGTGGTGGCCGCGCTCGCCGGCGCCCAGGGAGGCCCGCGCAGCCGCACCCGCGCCGCCATCGCCGCCTACGTGCACGGGATGCTCGACGACCCACGCCGCGCGCGCGTGGTGCACCTGGAGATGACCGGCGTCAACCCCGAGCTGGACCGCACCCGCCAGGCGGCCCTGCACGGCTTCGCCAGCATCACCCAGGCCGAGATCGAGCGGCAGGCGGACGCCGGCCTGATCGCCAGGCGCGACTACCGCCTGGCGGCGCTGGTGGCGGTCGGCGGCACCAGGGAGCTGGTGATGGAGTGGGTCGCCGGCGACCGCCGACCGCCGCTGGAGGAGCTGATCGAGGAGCTCACCCGCATCTTCGTGGCGATCGCCCGCGAGGATCCCTGACGCGGTCGGCGGTCAGCGGCGGCCGCCGCCGACCGCGGTGAGGTTCGGCCGCGGCGCGTCGGCGCCGTCCGCGCCGACCTCCGGCAGCGGCGCGGCCACGATCGCCAGGGCCTCCCCGGGCGGCAGGCCGAGCATCTGCAGCACGCCCGCGGCCAGCTCGTCGGCGGCGGCGGCCGGCAGCGTGCCCTGCAGCCGGCCGCGCAGCACCTCCAGCACCGCGCCGCGGATGGCGCACACGTGCACCCGCGCCGAGGACACCGGGAAGCGCCCCACCCACACCCCTCGGCTGACGCTGCGCAGCACCCGGCGGCTGAAGTCGTCGGTCAGCGCCTCGGCGACGCTGCGGGCGCCGCTGGCCAGGCAGGCGAGCAGCGGGTCGCGCTCGGTCACGCGGACGGTCTGGCGCACGAACGCGGCCACCGCCACCGCCGGGTCCGCCGGCGCGCCGACCGCCCGCTCGACGGCCGCGCCGCCCGCGCGCACGGCCTGCCCGACCAGCGCCTCCAGCAGCGCGTCCCTGGACGGGAAGCAGCGGTAGAAGGCGCCCGGCGGCAGCCCCGCCGCCGCGGCGACGTCGGCGACCTCGACGCCGTCGACGCCGTGACGGAGCAGCGCGTCGCGAGCCCCCAGGAGCAGCCGAGCGCGCAGGGAGGGTGAGCTCATCGGCCAACCTCTCGAACCGTCCGCAACGGCTGGACGCTAAACCGACAAGACCGCCTTGTCAATTGGGTGCTTCGGCAGGCTCGCCGTCAGCGGACCGCCAGCAGCCACTCGGGCTGGTTGCCCGGCTTCCACTTCAGGCTGCAGCCCATGCTCGGCTTGTGCGGCTCGGGGACCGGGTCGCCGCGCAGTACGTGGTCGAGCGCCTGGCGCAGCCGCTCCCCCGTCACCGGCAGGCCGTTGCCCGGCGTGCTGTCGTCGAACGCCCCCCGATAGGCCAGGGCCCGGGACGCGTCGTACAGGAACAGGTCGGGGGTGCACATCGCCCGGTACGCCCTGGCCGCCCGCTGCTCGGCGTCGACCAGGTAGGGGAACGTGAAGCCGGCGCGGTGCGCCTGCGCGGCCAGCCCGGCCGGGCCGTCGTCGGGGTGGGCGCCGGTGTCGTTGCTGCAGATGCCGACGGCGGCCACGCCGCGGGCGGCGTACTCGGCCACGGTGGCGGCCAGCGCCCGCTCGACGTGGCGCACGTACGGGCAGTGGTTGCACAGGAACATCACCAGCAGCGCCGGTCCGTCCAGGTCGGCCAGGGCCAGCTGCCGCCCGTCGGCCGACGGGAGCGAGAAGTCCGCCGCGGGCGTGCCGAGCGGCACCATCAGCGAGGAAGCGGCCATGCGCTGATCCTCCTTCGGATGGATGGGACGCCGCTCAGGCTACGCCGCCGGCGGCACCGCCGGCGGCGGACCAGTCGCGCAGGCCCCGGTCGGTGAGGACGGCGTCGAAGGCGACCTCGGCGGCGCCGATCAGGGTGCCGTCGGCGCCGAGCGCGGAGGGGACCAGCGGCGGCGGCCGGCGCCGGCGGAAGCGCATCAGCCCGTCGCGGTAGGTGCGGTGCAGCGGGCCCGGCGCGGCGGCCCGCAGGCCGAGCGCCAGCCCCGACAGGGTCACCAGCTCCGGGTCGAAGGCGTTGACCAGGGCGGCGACGCCGCGCCCGAAGGCGGCGGCGACCAGCTCCACGGCCCGCGCCGCGGCGGGATCGCCGCCGGCGGCGGCCGCCAGGACCCGGCCGGCGGCGCTGCGGGGGTCCCGGGGCGCCGGGCGCCCCAGGTGGCGGCTCATGGCGCGGCCGTCGACCTCCAGGTCCCAGCAGCCGCGGGCGCCGCACAGGCAGTGCCGGGACGGGTCGCCGAACGGCATGTGGCCGAACTCGCCGCCCGCGCCGGTGGCGCCGGTCTGGGCGTGGCCGTCCACGACCAGCACGCCGCCGACGCCGACCTCGATGGTCAGGTGCAGCACCACGGCGGCGCCGGCGGCGGCGCCGCGCCGCGCCTCCGCCACGCCCGCCAGCGAGGCGTCGTTGCCGACCAGCAGCGGCACGGGCGGCGCCGGGCGCAGCCGCTCCAGCGGCACCTCGTGCCAGCGAAGGTTGCTGGCCTGCACCACCCGGCCGCCCCGGACCGTCCCCGGCACGGCGACCGAGACGGCGCGCAGGCGGTCACCGTGGCGGCGGTGGACGGAGGCGACCTGCTCGCCCACGGTGCCGAGCACGGCGTCGGCGGCGCGCCGCCGGTGGCGGCCGGCGCGCTGCTCGACGATGCCACCGCCCAGCTGCACCACCGCCAGCCGCCACCGTTCGTGGCTGATGTCGACCGCGCAGACCAGCGGGCCCCGCGGGTGGGCGACCAGCGCCGGCGAGGGCCGGCCGCGGCTGCCGCTCGGCGGCCGGTCGGCCTCGGCGGCCAGGCGCAGCGCCTTCAGCCTGGCCGCCAGCTCCGCGGCGGAGCCGCTGCGCAGGCGCAGCGCCCGCGACAGCTCCGCCCTGGTGGTCCCAGGGTGGTCGTGGACGTGGCGGAGCACGGCCAGCAGGCCCTGCACCCGCAGGGCAGCCGCCCGGTGCGCCGCCTCGGTCCTCACGGTGACATCCTCCCCGACCGGGATTATGCTCGTCTGGCGAGGATAATGGAGGACGCCGTGCCGTGAGACGCACCCGGGCCACCCTGACGCTGTACGCCGCGCTCGCCTGCGGCGGCTACCTGCTCAACGGCCTGGGCGTGGTCCTGCCCCAGCTGCGCGCCGAGCTCGGCCTCAGCCGCGTCGAGGTCGCCCTGTACCCGTCGACCTTCGCGGCGGGCCTGCTGGTGGTCGGCGTCACCGGGGACCGGCTGGCGCGGGCGCTCGGCCGCCGCGCGCTGCCGGTCGCGCTGGGCGCGGCCGGCGGGGGCGCGCTGCTGCTGGCCTCCGGCGTGGACCGCCTGCTCAGCGGGGTGGGCGCGCTGCTGCTGGGCCTCGGCGGCGCCGGCCTGGTCCAGCTGGTGCCCGCCGGCCTGCGGGCCGAGCACCCGCGGCGGGCCACGGCGGC
>DASQWY010000327.1:0-7806 GCA_035640005.1 Actinomycetes bacterium | reverse complement strand
CGCCTACCAGAGCCCCTCGGTGCAGCGGGTGCTCGGCCGGCGAGCTGCCGACCTCGTCGGCACCGCCCTGGGCGACCTTGTCCATCCCGACGACCAGCACCAGGTCATCGGCTCCCTCACCAAGCTGGTCGAGGCGCCGGGAGCGACCGCCAACTTTGGGTGCCGGCTGCAGCACGAAGACGGGTCGTGGCGTCACGTGGAGAGCGTCTGCACCAACCTCGCCGACGATCCCCGCGTCCACGGGCTGGTGCTGAACATTCGCGACGTCACCGAGCAGGCAGCGTTGCGCCAGAGCATCGGCGACCTGCTCCACAACCTCGCCCGACGTAGCCAGGGACTGGTCGACCGCCAGCTCGAGCTGATCGACGAGCTGGAACAGGGCGAGGTCGACCCGGACCGGCTCGAAGAGCTGTTTCGGATGGACCATCTCACTACTCGCATGCGGCGCAACGTGGAGAACCTGATCGTGCTGTCGGGCGTGGAGCAGCACCGCCGCTGGAGCGAGCCGGTACCGCTGCGCGACGTGGTCGAGGCCGCGGTGGCCGAGGTCGAGGAATACTCCCGCGTGCAGGTCGCCGGTATCCATGACCTCACGCTGTCCGGCCAGGCCGCCAACGACGTCGCCCACCTGCTCGCCGAGCTGGTCGAGAATGCCACCTCGTTCTCCCCGCCCACCGCCAGGGTGGAGGTCTCCGGAGGTCCGGCCGGCAACGGCTACGTGCTGGAGGTCCAGGACCAGGGGATCGGGATGAGCGACGCCGAGCTGGTCGAGGCCAACAGGCGGCTGGCCGCGCCGTTGGCGGCCGACATCGCCGTGTCGAGAATGATGGGCTTCCACGTGGTCGGCCGCCTCGCGGCCCGCCACGGCATCGCGGTGCAGCTCCGTCACTCCTGGTTCGGCGGGGTCGCCGCGCTGGTGCTGCTGCCGGCGGTCCTGCTCGGCTCGGCTGGCGAACGCCCAGCAATGGCACCGCCGGCGCCGGCCGGCGGCGTGGTCTCGCTGGAGCCGCCGCTCCTGCTGGCTGAGATCACGGAGTTGGGCTGGCAGCAGCGCGGGCAGCTGCCGCTACGCCGGCACGCAGGGCCGGCACCAAACCATGGCGGGGACACGGATGCTGCCGCTGGGGCAGGCGAGCCGGTCGGGTAGGCGCCGCGACCACGATGGGTGGCTCTGAATGAGCGGCGGCGGACCGCATGAGGGAGGGCGGACGTGGTCCCGCCACTACCGGCGCCCCTACACGGTCACCGGTGGGCGCACCCGCCCGGCCCACGAGGACCTCGAGTTGGAGACGCTGGTGCAGACGGTCACGGGCACCGACGAGCAGCTGGCTGGGCTGGGCCGCGAGCAGCGTTCCATCGCGGCACTGTGCCGGGAGGTCGTGTCGATCGCCGAGATCTCCGCCCGGCTCGACCTGCTACTGGGCGTGACCCGCGTGATCGTCGGCGACATGGCCCTCCAGGGCTTGGTGCGGCTGCACCGGCCGCGGGCCGCCCTCGCGGACGCTGACCTCCCGCCCGTGGAGCTTCTGGAGAAGGTCCTTCACGGCCTGAGGAACATCTCGTAGCGATCCGCGGCGTCAGGTGACTGCCCGACGTTGGGGGTGGCGCTGGCGTGCGCGTCGGCGGCGGCGCAGACTTGTCGGTACCAGGCCCGTGTCGTTTGTTTGGAGGGCCGCATGTTGCGCGACGACGCCCAGCCGCCACCGCTGCTCCCGATCCTGTCGCACGGTAAGCACCGCAACCCGCGCAAGGGCGCCTGCTTCATGGAGCTGGCCTCGGTGCTGGCCGGCGAGCGCTGGAGCGACCACCCGGCGTGCACCCATCCGCTGCTGGCGGCGGTCGCCCGCCGGGTCAACGACGCCACCTCCGACGCCGGCCGCCAGCGGCTGGCCGAGCTGGTCCCCTCGGTCATCGGCCTGACCGGCCGCGACCCGCGCGTCGACGCCGAGGTCGCGCTGGCGTGCGCCACGATCGCGCTGCCGGTGGTGGCGGCCGAGCGGCAGCGGGTCATGGCGGTGGCGGTGCTGGCCTGCGAGCGGGTGCTGGCGGAGCTGGAGGGGCGGCCGGCGGGAAGCCTCCGCCAGCGGAGCCGCGCGGCGCTGGCGCGGGCGCCGCACGCGGCGGCGTGGGCCGCCGAGTTCAGCCGCGGCGTCCGCACCTCCGCCAGGCGCTTCGGCCGGCAGGCCGCACCCTTGATCGTCGGCGACGCCGTGCAGGGGATCGCGCGGGCCTGCATCCCCGACCCCGACGGGCTGCTCCGCGACCTGCTGGCCGAGGCGATCGCGGCGTGCGCGGCCAGGGTCGCCCACGACCCAGACCAGGTCAGGGCCCATACCGCCCGCCTGCGTACCGTTGGCATGACCCCTTGACCCCTTCACCGCCGCACCGCCGCACCCGGGCCAGCGCCGCCCTGGCCTCCCTGGCCAGCGGGTGACCGTGACGGCTCGCAGCGACAGCTGGAGGCGATGATGCGGCGGGTGCAGGTATTCGACGTCAACGAGACGCTGCTGGACCTGGCCGCGCTGGACCCGCACTTCCGGCGGATCTTCGGCGACGCCGGCGTCCGCCAGGCCTGGTTCGAGCAGATGATCTCCTCGGCGCTGGTCGCCACCGTCACCGGCGCCTACCACCAGTTCGGCGCCATCGGCGCCGGCGCGCTGGAGATGACCGCCGAACGGGCCGGGATCCGGCTGCGTGAGGAGGACCGCCAAGCGGTCCTCGGGCAGGTGCGGGCGCTGCCGGCGCATCCGGAGGTGCCGGGCGCGCTGCGGCGGCTGCGGGAGGCGGGGCTGCGGCTGGCCGCGCTGACCAACAGCACCGAGCAGGTCGCCCGCGCGCAGCTGGAGCACGCCGGCCTCATCGACGCCTTCGAGCTGGTGCTGTCGGCCGACATGGTGCGGCGGCTGAAGCCGGCGCCGGAGCCGTACCGGATGGCGGCGGAGCGGCTGGGCGTGGCGGTCGGGGAGGTGCGGCTGGTGGCGGCGCACGCGTGGGACGTGGCCGGGGCCCTGCGGGCCGGTTGCGCCGCCGCGTTCGTGGCGCGGCCTGGCCGGGTGCTGGACCCGCTGGCCGACCGGCCCGACGTCGCGGGCGCCGACCTGGCCGAGGTCGCCGAGCGCATCCTGGCCGCCGACCAGTAGGTCAAGTAGCTGGGCCCCCACCCCCACAACGGGAGCTCGACCAGGCCGAGCCGTGCATCGACGAGGTAGGAACCCGCATGCGTCGTCTTGCGCTGCTGCTGGGTTGGTCCCCGCCCCGTCTTGACAGCGACCTCTCAGGGTTCGGGTAGCCTCGGTGGCATCATGACGACCGCGACCACGCCGGCAGCGGGCGGGACGATGAGCGGGTTCACCGGGACCGGTGCGCTGCTGCGGCTGGCGTTCCGGACCGACCGGGTGCGGATGGTGGTCTGGGTGCTCAGCCTGACCGCGCTGGCGGTCAGCCAGGTCGCGGGCACGGTCGCGCAGTACCCCACCCAGGCCGACCTGGCACGGCTGGCGGCGACGTTCGGGACGACCGGGGCCAACCCGGCGCTGGTGGCGGTCACCGGGCCGGTCTACGACGCCACCACCTACGGCGGGGCCACCGCCTGGCAGGTGGTCACCTTCCAGACCCTGCTGGTCGGGTTGATGAGCCTGCTGCTGGTGGTGCGGCACACCCGGGCCGAGGAGGAGGCCGGGCGGGCCGAGCTGGTGCACTCGGCGGTGGTTGGCAGGTATGCCCTGCCGGCTGCCAGCGTGCTGTACGTGCTGCTGGTCAACGCCGCCCTGGCGGCGCTGACCGCGCTGGGCTTCGTCGCCTACAAGCTGCCGGTGGCGGGGTCGGTCGCGATCGCGGTGGGCTGCGGCCTGGGCGGCCTGACCTTCGCCGCGGTCGCGCTGCTGAGCGCGCAGCTGACCGAGCAGGCACGCACCGCCAGCGGGTTGGCCGGCACGCTGCTGGGGGTGGCGTTCCTGCTGCGCGCCGTCGGCGACTCCGCCGCCGGCGCGGGCGGCGGGGGCTGGCTGTCGTGGGCGACCTGGGCCTCGCCCATCGGCTGGGCGCAGCAGCTGCGCCCCTACGCCGGCGACCGCTGGTGGACGCTGCTGCTGCCGCTGGCCCTGATCCTGGCCCTGCTGGTCGCGGCCATGGCGCTGGTCGGCCACCGCGACGTCGCCGCCGGGCTGCTGCCACCGCGGCTGGGCGAGCCGTCGGCGCCGCCGTGGCTGCGCAGCCCGCTGGCGCTGGCGTGGCGGCTGCAGCGCGGCAGCCTGCTGGGCTGGACGGCGGCGCTGTTCATCGCCGGCGCCAGCTTCGGCGGCATCGCCCAGGACATGGAGGCGTTCGGCAGGAACGACCCGAGCCTGGCGGAGACCATGGCCAAGCTCACCGGCTCCAGCGGCAGCATCGTGGACCTGTACCTGGCCTACATCTTCGCCATGTTCGCCGCGGTGGTGGCGGTCTACGCGGTCCAGGCGATGCTGCGCATGCGCGCGGAAGAGACCGGCAACCGGGCCGAGCCGGTGCTGGCCACGGCGGTGACCCGGGTCGGCTGGGTCGGCGGCCACGCGCTGTGCGCCGCCGCCGGCTCGGCGGTGGTGCTGGCCGCGGGAGGGCTGGGGGCGGGCCTGGCCCACGGGCTGCGCACCGGCGACCTGGCGACGGCGGTGCCCCGGCTGGTCGGGGCCGCGCTGGTGCCCCTGCCAGCGGTGTGGCTGCTGGCAGGGGTGGGACTGGCGCTGTTCGGGCTGCTGCCACGGGCCGCGGTCGCCGTCGCCTGGGCCGCGGTCGGCGTGGCGGTGGTCATCGACTTCTTCGGGCCGGTGCTGAACCTCCGCCAACCAATCTTGGACCTGTCGCCCTTCGTCCACCTGCCGAAGCTGCCGGGCGTCGCGTTCCAGGCGACCCCGCTCGCCTGGCTGCTGGGCATCGGCGCCGTGCTCGCCGCCGCTGGGCTGGTCGGGTTCCGCCGCCGCGACCTCAGCCCGATCACCTGAGCCGCCCCATACCGGCAGAGCGCCGGATGCGCCAGGGGTAACGATCGTTCCGCGGCAGCCTCTACAGTTGGGTCGGCCACGGAACGGGAGGACGGGCAGGTGGGCAGGTGATGGTGGACGGCTCACGGCGTGACCGGGTAATGGCGGAGTGCGCGGCCAAGCCAGGAGCGGCGGAGGACTACCCGTTCGGCGCCGAGGTGGCGGTGTTCAAGGTGGCCGGGCGGATGTTCGCGCTGGTGTCGCTGGGTCCTCCGCCGGGGAGCGTCAGCCTCAAGTGCGATCCCGACCTGGCCGCCGGCCTGCGCGCCCGCTACGCCGCGATCATACCGGGCTACCACCTCAACAAGCGGCACTGGAACACCGTAGCGCTCGACGGCTCGGTGCCCGATGAGGAGCTGCTGGGGTTGATCGATCACTCCTACGAGCTGGTGGTGGCACGACTGACCAGGGCGCAACGGAACGAGCTGATGACCTGACAGCCAGCCAGACCCTCGTGGAGCGGTACTGGTTCCGGCGGGTGATGGCCGGCGAGGACGCCGCCGAGCGCTATTCCCCGGGCGACGCCGCCTTCGACGAGGCGACGGCGGATCCCGCCGTGGTCGCGGGCGCGTGGGCCACCTGGCGGGCCGAGGTCGGGCACGCCGACCTCATCCGCGAGCGGATCGACGGCCGCGTCGGCCAGTAGCCTGGACCTGCCAATCGATCGGCTTGGTCCGGTTTGGCGCACCTGTACCTGGGTAGGCGCCCTCGATTGGTCCGGTCCAGTGGCCGCGGCCCTCGGTGAGCACGCCGCCGTGGCCCGAAGGGGGGATGATGCCTGCTGAGCAGGAAGAGCAGGCCCGGCAGGTCGAGGCGCTCCGGCGGTACGTCTCCAACCTCGGGGTCAAGGGTGACCAGCAGGCCGCGTTCCGGCGCGTGCCGTCCTGGCGGGCGCTGCTGGCGGTAGAGGTCGTGGCGGCCATCGCGCTGTCGGCCGGCATCCTGGTCGCCACCATCGTGCGTCCGGGCGGGCCCGCGCGGAGTGCCGGTCCCGCGACGCCGGGCGTGGTGGTCGTCGGCGACTCGCTTGCCACGGTGACCGCCCCGGCCGGCCCGGACGTCGCCTTTCCCCTGGTCGCCGCGCGGCTGCTCGGCTGGCGAGCCGTGCTCGACGCCCGTCCTGACAGCGGGTTCGCCGCCCCCGCGCGCCCGAACCCGCGGTATCGAACCTTCGGTGGCGCGGTCGGCGGCGTCGCCGCCAGGGATCCGCGCGTGGTGGTCGTCGCGCTCGGCTCCGACGACGCCGCGGAGGCCGACCCGGCGCGCGTGATCCAGTCGGCGGCCACCGTCCAGACGGCGGCGACCGGGGCGCTGGCGGAGCTGCACCGGCGCCTGCCGCGGGCTCGGGTCGTCGTGGTCGGTCCGGTGCCGTCCGGGGGGGCGCCGCCCCCGGCGGTCCAGGCGGTCCGCGACGCGGTCCGGGCGGCCGCGCACGCCGCGCGGGTGCCGTTCATCGACCCGCTCGCGGAGCGGTGGATCACCGGCGACCGGGCCGACCGGTGGTCCGGCAACGCCGCCCAGATGATCGGCGCCGACGGGCGGCACCTCACCCCCGCCGGCCATGCCTACGTCGGACTGCGGCTGGCCACCGACCTGTCGCGGCTCAAGGTGGCGTCGCCCTGAGCCGCACGTCCGCAGCCGTCGCCAGCTCAGCCTGGAGGGACATCGTGCGCCTACGTGCCGGCCTCGTCACCCTCGTCATCCTGGCCTCCGCGACCGCGGCCGCCTGCGCTCCCGCCGCGGATGGCCGCGCCGGCCCAGCCGCCCTGCCCGCGGCCGCCGCGCACCACGCCGCCACCCAGCCGTCGCCCAGGCAGCTGCGCGCCCAGTTCGACCAGCTGCTCGGGCTGCACACGCTCCTCGCCGTCCGGCTGATGCGCAGCGTGGTGTCGCCGGCACCGGACTTCCGGCAGGCCGCCGCCGCGTCGCTGCAGCAGAACACCGACGCGCTCACCAAGCTGGTCGCCGCCGCCTATGACCCCGCCCAGGGTGACCGCTTCAAGCAGCTGTGGCAGGCGCACGTCACCGACCTGTTCTCCTACGCCAACGGCGCGGCCAGCCACGACCAGCCGGCCCAGCAGGCAGCGCGGGCCGCCCTGCTGGGCTACTGCAACGCCTACGGCGCCTGGTTCGCCGGCGCCAGCAAGGGCCGCGTCCGGGCCAGCGACGCCGCCGCCGGCGTGCGGATGCACGTGGAGGACCTCATGCGGCAGCTGGACGCCTACGCCGCCCGCGACTACGACCAGGCGTACCGGCTGGAACGCGAGGCCTACGAGCACATGTTCACCGCAGGCGCCACCATGGCCAAGGCCAGCGTCACCCCGGAGACCGCGGTCGGCTTCGACACCCCGCCGGAGCGGTTGCGGTCAGCCTTCGCCATGCTGTTGGGCGAGCACCTGGAGCTGATCATCGACGCGCAACGGGCGACCTTCGCCGGATCGCCGCAGTTCAAGGCGGCCGCCGCCCAGGTGAACGCCAACACCACCGCCCTCACCCAGGCGATGGCCGCCGTCGCCGGGCCGCAGCAAGCCGCCAGGTTCCAGTCGGCGTGGGCCGACCACGTCGACGGCCTGATGGCCTACACCGCCGCGGTCGCCGGTAGGGACGAGGCCGGCAAGGCCGCGGCCGAGAAGAAACTGGACGGCTTCGCCGTCAACCTCGCCGCGTACTTCGCCGCCGTCGTCCGGAACAAGCTGGACGTCAGCAGCCTCACCGGCGCCATCACCATGCACGACCGGCACCTGATCGACCAGGTCAACGCCTACGCCGCTGGCGACTACGACCAGGCGCA